>NZ_QAIW01000258.1:0-9639 GCF_003061285.1 Stenotrophomonas sp. HMWF003
GCTGCCCAGCGAAGAAGGTCCGGCCAGATACAACAATCTCAAGCAGGAACGCACATGGAAGCGACGTGCTGTTGCTCCAGATGTTTCTGTGAGAGCCCGCAATGTGTCTTGGGCTGGTGGGAGGGAGTTGGCGGGGCCGTTGGGCGCCATCGATGGCGCTCACGAGCCTACAGGGACGTACTTGCGGCGTGTCCCGCCAACTCCCTCCCACCAGCCCAGCCCGACAAACGCACGGTCCCGCACTGCTCTTGATTTAGGGCTTCCAGCTGAAGGAAACAAAAAAGGCGGCGCCCGAGGGCGCCGCCTTACTTCCATTCAACGGCTTGGAGAGAGTAAGCCGTGGATCAGAAACGCTGCTGGTACTTCATGTACATGTAACGGCCGATGTCGAAGCCACCGTAGTAGGTGAAGCTGCTGTTCGGCTGGCTGTACATGATCGGACCCTGGTGGTCGAACACGTTGTTCATGCCCATCGAGATGGTGCCGTTCCACGGCAGGATGTAACGCATCTGGATGTCATGGAAGGTGTTCGAACCTACCTTGTTGATGCCCTGGTTGCCGGTGTACGGCGAGCTGAAGCCCGGGTTGCTGCACTCGGTCGCGAACGCGCAGTTTTCCTGCATGCCCGAGTAGTAACGTGCCGTCCAGCCCAGGCCCAGATTGCCGTACTGCCAATCCAGGTTCAGGTTCGAGCGCACGCGGAAGTTGCCTTCCCAGCCCGTGTACTGCCGCACCGGCGTCGTATCGACGTTGTCGTTCTTGCGCTCCAGGTAATCCACATACGTGGTGTTCCAGGTGATCGCGAACTTGCCGATCGCCAGCTCCGGCAGGCGGTAACGCACCGAGATGTCATAGCCGGCCGTTTCCTGGTAGCCCGCGTTGAGCAGCGTGCGGTCCAGGCTGCTCACCTGACCGATCGTCTTGCCCGACTTGCTGCGGGTGAAGCGGCTGCATGCCGCGTCCACGCCCTGCACGTAGCACTGGTTGAGCATGTCCGTGGCCGACTCACCGACGATCACGTCGTTGATGCGGATCTTCCACCAGTCCAGGCTCAGGTCCAGACCCGACACGAACTCCGGGCTGTACACCAGGCCCACGGTCCAGGTCTTGGCGGTTTCCGGCTTCAGCTCGGCGTTGGAGCCGGAGGTGAAGTCCGTACCACCCTGCTGGCCCGGAACCGTGGCGGCATTGCCGTCGGCGGCGAGCTGGTGGAAGTTGGCCGGAACGCCCTTGGCCAGGCAACGTGCCAGCACCTGCGGGTTGCTGGCGGCGGCGCCGAAGGTCATGTCGCACGGATCGGTGTACGAATCACGCGTGGTGACCGTGCCGCCGTACAGATCTTCCACCGTCGGTGCGCGGAAGCCGGTGCCGTAGGTGGCGCGCACCAGCAGGCTATCGATCGGCTTCCACTTCAGGCCGAACTTGGTGTTGGTGGTCGAACCGAAGTTGCTGTAGTCCGAGTAACGGGCCGCCATGTCCAGCGACAGCTCGCGTGCGAAGGCCATGTCGGCCAGCAGCGGTACCTGCAGTTCCAGGTAGGCTTCGTTGAGCGAGTAGTCGCCGCGGGTCGGCTGGCCGGAGGTGCCGGCAATCTGGCCCTTCTGCACCATCATGTCCGGGTCGTAGCTGGCTTCTTCGCTGCGGTGCTCGAAGCCCATGGCACCCATGATGTCACCGGCCGACAGGCTGAACAGCGAGCCGGAGATGTTCGCGCTGGCCACCTTGGTGGTGCTCTGGATCTTGTCGGTGAAGCGGGTGAACAGGAAGTCCTGCACGTCCTGGTTGCCCAGTGCACCCGGGCCGGTGTAGCCCATCGGGGCCAGCGGATTCCACGGCGTGCAGCCGGCGATCACGTTGCCGACGCTGCCGCAACGGGCCACGCCATTGGCATCCAGGAACGACGGACCAACCGACTGGTTGACGTTCGGCTGGTACATGCTGCCCGTGCCGATGCGCTCGCCTTCGTTGCGGTTGTACATGTAGCTCACGTTCCAGTCCCAGTACCGCGAACCGGTTTCGAAGCTGCCTTCCACGCCCACGCTGGCGCGCTTGGTGGTCAGGTTGTTTTCGGTGGCGCGCGGCAGTTCTTCGGTGCGGTGCGCGAACGCCACGTCACGGCCGAACGGGTTGAACGCGCTGTCCTTGGACAGCAGCGCACGCGAGCCGGTGCTCTGGTACGGGTAGCCGGCCAGCTGCTTGGTCGACTCACGCTCGGTGTACAGCGCGTCGGCCACCAGGCGCAGGTTGTCGTTGATCGAGAACCCACCGTTGGCGAACACCGACTTGCGCTGCAGGCCGGTGAGCAGGCTCATGTTGGTCTTGGTGTTGGCGTCGTTGGCCTTGTTGGCCGGCACGAAGTTGCCCAGCTGGGTCGGGTCGCCGCCCGGGCCCACGCTCAGGTTCTTGCCGTCCACGGTGGCATAGCCCCACGGGGTGACGCCGCTCAGGCCGTCGGTCGGGTGGCGCGGACCGTTCGGGTAGGCGGTGAATTCACGCGCGCTGCCCAGCACGGCATCTTCGTCGGAGTACTCACCGCCAACGGTGACCCAGCCACGGTCGAAGGTCTTGCCGAAGGTGGCGCTGTAGCCGGTCTTCTGGCCGTCGCCTTCGCTGTACTGGCCGACGTAGGCGTTCACTTCCGCGCCGTCGAAGTTCTTGCGGGTGATGATGTTGACCACGCCGGCGATGGCGTCCGAGCCGTACAGCGCCGAGGCGCCGTCGGTCAGCACTTCCACGCGGTCCACGATCGAGGACGGGATCGAGGCGAGGTCGGAATAGCCGGCGGCGGACACGCCCATGCGGCGGCCGTCGATCAGCACCAGGCTGCGTTCCGGGCCCAGGTTGCGCAGGCTGACGTACATGCCGCCGAAATCGCGGCCCGACTCCAGCGAGTTGGCGCGGCTCATCGCCGGCGCACCCGCGGCGGTGACGTCCTGCAGGATGTCGGCGACGTTGACGTAGCCCTTCTTCTCGATCTCGGCGCGGTTCAGCGCGACGACCGGCTGGGCGCTCTCGACGCTGGCCTGGCGGATGCGCGAGCCGGTGATTTCAATGCGATCCAGATTGGTGGTGCCATCAGTGGCGGTCTGGGCGAAGGCAGGGGCACTGCAGCTGGCAACAAGCGCGATGGCAATCGCGTTGCGCAGCGGGTGGGTCTTCAAATACATCCGTGCGATATCTCTTTTCAGTAAAAACAAGCGCCCTTGCGGGCGACGTGGGGAACAACATCACGACGCGGGGGGCGGGAGTCTAATGACTTTTCAAAATTTTTACTTTCACTTGAAAGCATAAAAACAGCCAAAAATGAACGATGGCTGACAAATTCGCGGGTTGGCGAACTATCTTTTTCCAATGCACGCCGTCGTGTGTGCAGTGCATCGCAACGATGCAGGCAGAGGCACCGATAACGGCGATGCACCCTGCAACTTGAGTGCCGGCAGACGCGCGCAACGACAAACGTTCAGCATCCTCCCCCCGGTAGAGCCACCCCACGGGTGGCTACGCAAAAAAAAACCGCACCCTTGCGGATGCGGTTCGTGGCCTGCTATCGCGTGTGCGCAAACGCGCGCGCGGGTGCCTCTATTGCGGTCTCAGGTTTCGCGCAGTGCGGTAGTGATCGGCAGGCGCGCGGCTCGCAGCGCCGGGAACAGGCCACCCACCAGCCCGATGCCCAGCGCCCACTTCAACCCCGTCCACAACAGCTGCGGCGACACCTGGAACTGGAACACCACCTGGCTGAAGTTGTTGCCCAGCGTGGACACGGTGTAGTTGTTGAACACCAGCCATGCCACCAGACCGCCGAGCAGGCCGCCAAGCAGCGCCAGCAACATGGTTTCCAGCATCACCGCCGTCACCACTGGCAGGCCACGGAACCCGATCGCGCGCATGGTGGCGATCTCACGCGCGCGCGTGGCCACGGCCGCATACATCGTGTTGAGCGCGCCGAACACTGCGCCGATGGCCATGATCGTGCCGATCACCGTGCCCAGGATGCTGATCAGTTTGCTCAACCCGCCGGACTGCTTGCTGTAGTACGCGCGGCTGGTTTCCACGTCCAGCTTCAGCCGCGGGTCGGCCTCCATCGCCGCCTTGAAGCGGGCGAACCCGGCCGTGCCGTCGGTGCGCACGTTGACCGACTGGTAGGCACTGCGGTTGTAGGTGGTGGACAGGGTCTGGGTGTCGGCCCACAGCTCGGACTCGTGCACGTCGTTGGAGGCGAACACGCCCACCACCGTCCAGTCCTGCTTGCCCAGCTGCAGGGTCTTGCCCACCTCCAGGCCCTCAAACTGCGCCTTGGCCCCCTTGCCCACCACGATCTCGCGCAGGCCGGGTTTGAAGCGGCGGCCTTCAATGATGCGGATCGTGTTGCGCACCTCCCAGGCCTTGTCGCCGACCCCGCGGAACTGCACGTTGGTGTCGCTGTGGTCGCTGCGCGAGAGCAGGCTGATCACCTGCGACAGCTCGGCCGACACCAGCGGCTTGCCATCGGTACCTCGGGCCACGCCGGGCAGGCTTTGGATCAGCGGCAGCTGGTCGCGCATGATCACCGAGTTGGTCTCGGCCTGCGAACCACCGCGCAGCACGATGGCCACGTCGTCGCTGCCGCTGCGGTTGAGCGTGGCCTTGAAGCCGTCGCCCATCGCCAGCATCGCCACCAGTACGCCGACCACGCCGGCAATGCCGACCACGATCACCGACGAGGCGCCCCAGCGCTGCGGCAGGCTGGCAATGCCGATGCGCGCGGCCGCCAGCGACAGCCGCCCGCTGCGGGTCAGCAGCAGCCAGGCCGCCAGTGCCACCGCGATAACCAGCACCGCCGGCCATGGCAGCACGATCCAGACCCCCAATGCCACCGCCAGCAGCAGCACGGTCAACACGTTCCACATCCAGTGCGTCTTCATGGGGGCTCCTCAGCGTCCGGCCAGTGCGTCGACGATCTTCAACCGCTGCGCGCGCAATGCCGGCAGCAGGCCCACTACCACGCCGATCACCGCCATCAGGCCCAGCGCCATCGCCCAGGTCTGCACCGGTACGCCCGGCAGGCTGATCATGCCTTGGCTGTTGGCGCTGATCGCCGGCATCAAAATGGCGGCCAGACCCATGCCGATCAGCCCGCCCAGCACGATCAACAGCACCGACTCCACCATCACCAGCACCAGCACGGTGCCGTCCTTGAAGCCCAGTGTCTTGAGGATGGCCAGTTCCGGAATGCGTTCGCGCACCGCCTGGGCCATGGTGTTGCCGGTCAGCAGCACCAGGGTGAAGAACACCGCGGCCATGATGCCGGTGACGATCAGCCCGATGTCGGCGAACTGCTTGGCGAAGGCCTGCGAGAATGCCGCTTCGGTCTGCGACTTGGTTTCGCGGTCGGAATTGAGCGACAGCGCATCGATCGCCTGGGCCACGCGCGAGGCATGGGCCGGGTTGTCCAGCTGCACGGTGTAGAAGCTGACCTGGTTCTTGATGTAGTCGTTGGACTCGTCGAAGTAACTCCAGTGGAGCAGCAGCTGGTTCTCCGCGCCGGCGTTATTGCGGTCCTTGGCCCGGTAGATGCCCACCAGTTCCAGCGGCCAGTCATTGCTGCCCTTGCGCGGGAAGATGGTGGCCTGCATCGGAATCGTGTCGCCCAGCTTCCAGCCGAAGCGCTTGGCCAGGGTCTCGCCCACGATGGCGCCGGTGCGGGTGTTCTTGAACGCCTCGGCCTGCGCCGGCGGCAGCTCGAACTCCGGGTACAGGTCCATGTAGTTGTCCGACACCGAGAAACTGGGGAAGAAGTTCTTCGGGTCCTGGTAGATGCCGCCGAACCACATCGCGTAGTTCACCTTGCGCACGCCCGGGGTGGCTTCGATGTCACGCAGCAGGCGCAACGGCAGGCTCTGGGTGATCGAAAGCTTGGAGGACACCACCAGCCGCTTGGCGCCTTCGATGGTTTCGCCCCCGGAGTTGAACGCCACGCGCACCGAATCGAGCATGCCAAACAGCAGGAACGCGGCCACCACCGACAGCAGGGTCAGCAGCGTGCGTGTCTTGCTGCGGAACAGCTGGGCCCAGACCAGCGAGAAATACTTCATCGCGGCATCCTCCGTCAGTGGGCCGCTGGCGCGCTGGCCAGTTCGCCCTTGTCCAGGTGCACGGTATGGGTGGCGTACTCGGCGGCCTTGGGGTCGTGGGTGACCATGATGATGGTCTTGCCGTGCTCGCGATTGAGCTGCTGCAGCAGGCCCAGGATCTCCTCGGCCGACTGCCGGTCCAGGTCGCCGGTGGGTTCGTCGCAGATCAGGAAGGTGGGGTCGGACACGATCGCCCGCGCGATGGCCACGCGCTGCTGCTGGCCGCCGGACAGTTCATTGGGGCGGTGGCTGCGGCGGTCGGCCAGGCCCACCAGGGTCAGCGCGATCTCGGCGTTGCGCTTGCGCTGGGCCGCGCCCAGATGGGTGAGCAGCAGCGGCAGTTCCACGTTCTTCTGCGCGGTCAACATCGGCATCAGGTTGTAGAACTGGAACACGAAGCCGACGTGGTGGCTGCGCCAGGTGGACAGCTGGCCGCCACTCATGCGGTCGATGCGTTCGCCTTCGATCTCGATCTCACCGTCGCTGGGCGTGTCCAGCCCGCCGATCAGGTTGAGCAGGGTGGTCTTGCCCGAGCCGGATGGGCCCATCAACGCGACGAAATCGCCGCGCTGGATGTCCAGGTCGATACCGTGCAGCACCTGCACCTTCTCGGGGCCACGCTGGTAGGTCTTGGTGATGTTGCGGAGCGAAACCAGGGTCGACATGGACGGTTCTCCGTGGATCAGGGCGAATCGAGGGCGGCGCGGCATGCGGCATGCGCCTGCCTGCGGCGGAATGAGGGCCGTGCCCGGGTGGGATGCGCAGTGGCAGACAGCGGCCCGCCTGCGCGCCTGCTCGGCACGGGTAGCGCACGTTCCAGGCCGCGCGCGGGGGCGCGCGGGTCACACACTGCGTCGCGCCGCCCAGCGGGGCGGCACGGCTTACTGCTTCGCTTCCACGACCTTGCCGCCGTCCTTCAGCTCCGCCGGCGGGTCCAGCACCACCACCTCGCCCGCGCTCAGCCCCTGGCTGACCTGGCGGTCGGTGTTGAGCGTGGCCCCGGCGGTGACCGTGCGCTGTTCCACGCGCTGGTCGTCCTTCACCACGAAGGCCACGGTGTTCTGGTCGCGCTCCACGAGGGCGGCCGCCGGCACGCGCACGCCCTTGGGCGCGGCCGCCTGCGCCGGTTGTGCGGCCTCCAGGAAGCTCACCCGCACGCCCATCTCCGGCACGATGCGCGGGTCTTTCACCTTCAGCGCCACGCGTACCTTGACCGTGGCCTTGCCGCGGTCGGCGGTGGGAATGATGGCGATCACCTCGGCCGGAATCTTCCAGTCCGGGTAGGCGTTGAGCGTGGCTTCGACCGGCATCTTCGGTTGCACGCGGCCAATGAACGACTCGCCCACCTCCACTTCGATCTCCAGCGACTCCATGTCCACGATGGTGCCGATACCGGTACGGGTGAAGCCACCGCCGGCCGACAACGGCGACACGATCTCGCCCGGCTGCGCAGCCTTGGCGGTGACCACGCCGGAGAACGGCGCGCGTACGGTGTTGTTGTCCACGCCCAGGTCGGCGATGGCCAGTGCGTCGTTGGCCACCTTGGTATTGCGCTCGGCGGTGCGCAGCTGCGCGCGCAGGCTGTCACGCTGGGAAATGGCCAGGTCGAACTGCGAGCGCGACACCAGCTGCTGGCCCACCAGCGTCTGCAGGCGGCCGGCTTCGGCGTTGGCCTGCGCCACCTGCGCCTGCAGCCCGGCCAGCTGGCTGCGCGCCGCCTCCAGCTGCGAGGCCGACAGGCTGCGCTGGGCGTTGGCATCGATCGGGTCGAGCGTGGCCATCACCTGGCCTTCTTCCACCCGCATGCCTTCTTCGATCATCACCTCGCGCACCTTGCCGGTGATCTTGGCCGACACCGTGGCCATGCGCCGCGCCACCACGTAGCCGCTGGCATCGAGCACCGAACCGCTGGCGCCGCCCTGCTGGATGGCCACCACCGGCGCGGTGGTCACCTCGATCGGGCGTTGCCGGCCGAACAGAAACCAGCCGATGCCAGCGAGCAGCAGCACGGCGACGATGGCCAGCCCGATCCACAGCCCACGGCGGGGCGCGGACGGCGGCGGGGTCGCCTTGCGGTCGATGCGGAGTTCCTTGAGCAGTTCAGCGGATGCGTTCATCGTGAGTCTGGACGGGGAATCGGGCCGAGTGTGACCGCAACGGCGGCCGGGGACAAACCGGCACCGGGCCGGGGAGGTGCACAGCATGCCCGCCGACCGGGGGCCACGGCAGTGACAGCTGTCACCTGCTTGCGCTGACGGTGGCCACTGGGACCGCGCCCGCCGTGGCGCGACGCTGTGCCGAACCCGTCACGGAGTGTCCCGATGTCTGTTTCCTGCCCGACTGCCCTGGCCACGCTGCGCGATGCGCAGGTGCATTACGGTGCTGTCGCCGCGCTGCAGGGCGTGAGTTTTTCGCTGCAGCGTGGCGAAGTGCTGGCCCTGCTCGGCCGCAACGGCGCGGGCAAGAGCACCGCGATTTCGGTCCTGCTGGGCCTGCGCGCCCTTGATGCCGGCCATGCCGAGCTGCTGGGCGGCGATCCACAACAGCGTGCCAGCCGGCGCGGTATCGGGGTGATGCTGCAGAGCACCGCACTGCCGCCGGTGCTGCAGGTGGACGAACTGATCGCGCTGGCCAGCGCCTGCTACGACGACCCACGCCCGCTGGCCGAGTGCCTGGCACTGGCCGGGCTGACCGATCTGGCACGGCGCCGTTACGGCCAGCTGTCCGGCGGTCAGCAGCGCCGCGTGCAGTTCGCCATAGCGCTGTGCGGGCGGCCGCAGCTGCTGTTCCTGGACGAGCCCACCACCGGCCTGGACATCCAGGCCCGGCAGGCCCTGTGGCAGGCGATCCGGCAACTGTCCAGCGAAGGCTGCGGCGTGCTGCTGACCACCCATTACCTGGAAGAGGCCGAAGCGCTGGCCCAGCGCGTGGTGGTGATCGAACAGGGCCGGGTACTGGCCGATGGCCCGCTGGCGCAGTTCCGCCAGCAGCTGGCCCCGCGCCGGATCCGCTGCCGCAGCGCGCTGGATGCCGACGTGCTGAAAACCTGGCCCGGGGTGCGCGAGGTGCAGCGCGATGGGCTGCGCCTGCAGCTGTTGGCCGAACCGGCCGAGCCGGTGGTGGCGCGACTGCTGGCTGAAGACCCGCAGCTGCAGGAACTGGAAGTACATGGCGGCGGCCTGGCCGACGCCTTCGTCGAACTGACCCGGGAGGCCGCATGAACACCCTGACCACCGTACCGACCGTGCACCCGCGCGCGTCTACCTGGCGGATCTACCGCGCCGAAGCGCTGTGCGAGCTGCGCCGTGCCTGGCGCACGCCCGCCTTCGCAGTGCCCTCGCTGCTGTTCCCGGTGCTGTTCTATGCGCTGTTCGGCATCCTGCTCGGGCGCGGCCACGCGCCACAGTATCTGCTGGCCACTTACTGCGTGTTCGGTGCGATGGCCCCGGCGCTGTTCGGCTTCGGCGTGCAGCTGGCGCTGGACCGCGAAGGCGGCCTGCTCACGCTGAAGCCGAACAGCGCCGGGGCC
>NZ_QAIW01000259.1:0-5983 GCF_003061285.1 Stenotrophomonas sp. HMWF003
CCTCCACCTGCGGGCGCCGGGTACTGGCGGTGTCCTTGAACAGCAGCAGCCATGCCAGCAGCGCCAGCAGCGCGATGCCGACCAGCAGCGCGGCCAGCGGCCACCAGCGCTGCCAGCCGGCCGCGCCGCGTGCACGGGGATTGAGTGCAGTCACGCCATCACCCCTGTGGTTTGCCGGTCACCAGACCAACCTGGTTGAGGTCGATCCGGCGCAGCAGGTCAAGAACCTCCACCACGCGTGCGTACTGCACCTGGGCGTCGCCGCGCACGATTACCGGGAAGTCGGGGGTGAGTGCCTTTTCGGTGCGCAGGCGGTCTTCCAGCTCGGCCAGGCTGACCGGGTAGGCGTCGAGGAAGATCTGCCCGGCGTTGTCGACGGTGATCGCCTTGGTTTTCGGCTTTTCCAGCGCCATGCTGGCGCTGGCCTTGGGCAGGTTGACCTGGATTCCCGGAATGGAGGCGTTGCTGGTGAGGATGAAGATCACCAGCACCACCAGCAGCACGTCGACGAACGGGGTGACGTTGATGCCCTTCTCGCGCTTCTTGATGCCGAACCGTTTTGCCCTGGCCATGGTCGTGCGCCTCAGGCCTGGACCGGACGCGCGACGGCGGCCGGTGCGCTGCGGTCGAACTCTTCGGCCAGCCGCGCGGTGAACTCGTCGACGAACACCGACATGTCCGCGGCGATGGCTTCGGCACGCGAGGCCAGCCAGTTGTAGCCAAACAGCGCGGGGATCGCCACGCCCAGGCCGGCGGCGGTACACAGCAGCGCGGCGGCCATGCCGGGTGCCACCGAGTTGATGTCCACCGCACCGGCCATCGCGGCCACCACGAACACCAGCATGATGCCGATCACCGTGCCGAACAGGCCGATGTACGGTGCGCCTTCGATGGTGGTGGACAGCCAGTTCATGCGCTTGGACATGCGCTCGGTTTCGCGCGTGACTTCGGCGTCCATCGAGGCGCGGATGGAGGTGATGGCCGCTGCGGTCAGGCCGTGGTGGTGCGAGCCGCGGCCATCCATTTCTTCCATGGCGATGCGGTACAGGCGCCACAGGGTGGAGCTCTCGCGGATCTGCGGGGCCAGCGTGCCGGTGCGTTCCAGTTCCTGCAGCGATGCCACCGGCGCGCCGGTCACCTTGCGGTACTGCACGGTGAAGGCCTCGTTGGCCTTGGCCACGATGCCGAAGTAGCGGCTCTTGGTGATCATGATGGCCCACGACAGCAGCAGCATCAGGCCGAGCATGGCCACCACCACCCAGGCGTCGACCGGCATCGCCTTGAGGATGAAGCCGAAGTGGCTGACGCCGGCAGACTGTTCGTCTTCGCCGAAGGCGACCAGGCGCGATTCGGCGCCCTGCGCGCTGGCATCGGCCAGCAGCTGGGTGGCCGGGCGGGCCACCTTGGACACGCGCAGTTCGTCGATGTCACCCAGGAACGGCTGGGCCATGGCCACCGCTGCGGTGGTGCCTGCGGCCGGGGCCACGTCGGCGCCCAGCAGGGCTTCACCGGCCAAGGCCGGCAGGCTGGCCTCGATGCGGGTGGCCTCGCGGCCGCCCACGTACAGCACCACCGCGCCATCGCTGGCGGTCACCGCCAGGTGCGCCCACTGCCCCGCCGCCAGCGCCGGCACCGGGTGGCTGCGTTGCTGGTTGACGCGCACGTAGGGCACGCCGTTGTCCAGGCCGATGATCAGCACGTTGTCGCCTTCGCGGCGGCTGTAGATGGCCTGGTCCGGGCCCAGCTGGGCCGGCTTGATCCAGGCCGAGACAGTCATCGCGCCGTTGGCGGCCAGGGCCAGCGACGGCGAGCCGGGCAGGTGCAGCGGCTGGCCGGCCAACTGCGCGCCGCGCCCGATGATGGCGCCGTCGGCGGCCTTGAACGGGCCACTGGGATGGTTGACGTAGGCGGTGGTGTCGCGCGGCTCGTTGCCTTCGGCGAAGTGGTACACGGCGCTGTAGTCCGGGTCGAACACGCGCTGGCCATTGCCCGCCGCCGGTGCACCGGCGTTGCCGTAGTACATCCACAGGGTCTGCGGCGCGGTGCCGCTGATGGCCGGCACGTCCACCCAGATCAGGGCCATGCCCAGGCTGGCGTCGTACTGTTCCACCTGGTGGTTGAGCACGGTGCGGCCGTCGGCACCGATGAAGCGGATGTCGCTGCCGCCGTCGGCCACGCCGTCGAAGGCGAAGTTGCCGGTGTGCAGGCGCACCAGCACGGGCGTGCGGCCGAGGTTTCCGCCGAGCGCGGCGCCGTTGGGGCCGGCATCCACGGTGATCGGTTTGCGGTATTTCCAGTCGGCCTGCCACCACGGGGTATCGGCACGGGCGGTGCCGAGCGTGCACATGCTCAGGCAGAACAACAACAGGGCAAGAAGGCGTTGCATGGGAACTATCTCCGGGGAAGTCGGGGGTCGGGCTCAGTAACTGGCGCCGACGCTCAGGTGCAGTCGGTTCGCGCCCTTGGTGGTGGTGGGGCCATCGCTGAGCGTGTGGCCGTAATCCAGGCGCAGGTTGAAGTGGTCGCTGATGCGCAGGCTGCTGCCCAGGCCGGCGGCGGACATCCAGCTGCTGTCGGCCTGCTCGGGCAGCGGCCGGCGCAGGCCCAGCCAGGCGCCATCGACGAAGGCGTACAGGCGCCAGTCCTGCAGGCCCCACAGCGCGAACGGGCGGGTGCGCCATTCCAGCGTGGCCAGCGCGCCGTAATCGCCGATGCCTTCGGCCGAGCGGTAGCCGCGCGTGGTGTACATGCCACCGGCGGCGAACTGCTCGCCGGAGACCAGCGGCTGGTCGGTCATCTGTGCGGAGAGGCGCGCGAACCACTGCGCGCCGCTGTCCAGGGTGTAGGTGTCGCTGAGGTCCAGCTTGAGCGCGAAGAAGCTGGAATCGGCGTAGGCGCGCTTCCAGTCGAACTCGTCGTCACTGCTGCCGTAGCCGAGCAGGCTGCGCGCGCCGAACACGGCCTGCAGCGCCACGCTGAGCTGGTGTTTGTCGCCCTGGCGGAAGCCGCTGTAGCCCAGCGTCAGCGGCGCGTACTTGAGCGGAGCGAAGTCGGACGCCTGGCCGACCATGGCCACCGATTCGTCCAGGTCCTTGAAGTCGATACCGGCCGACAGCTGGTGCCACCACGCGCCGGTCATGGGCAGGCTGTGGTTGAGCTTGACGCCCAGCGCATGGCCCTTGCCGGTGACGTTGGTCTGGCCGCTGGAGACCACGTTGCTGTCGGAGCGGTAGCCGGAGAATTCCAGCATCCAGTCCGGGCTGCCCAGCGGCAGGCCGTAGGACGCCGACAGCACGTTGGCCTGGTCCAGGTCCTGCGGGGCCGCGAAGAAGGTGAGCGAAGCGGTGTGGTCTTTCTGCCACAGGTTGTCGTGGCCGACGCTGACGATGCTGCGCAGCGGCTCGGTGTCCACGCTGTGGTCGTTGTTGACCGTGGCGCTGAACCGCCAGGGCGTCTTGTCCTCGACTTTCAGCTCCACGTCCATGGTGCCTTCGGCGGTGCCCTGCTTCACCAGCGGCACCACCTGGCGCTTGCCGCCGCGGTTGAGTTCGGTGAGTTCGCGCTGCGCACCGTCGAAATCGGGTACCTGGCCGGGCTGCAGCGCCGGTACGCGTTCGCGCAGGCGCGCGGCGTCGTTGTAGCGCGCGCCCACCACGTTGACCTGGCCCACGCGGGTTTCGGTCACCTGCAGGATCACCACGCCGCCGCTGACCTGCTGCTCGGGCAGGTCGACGTACACCGACTGGTAGCCCTTGCGCTGGTACGCGGCCTGCAGCGCCAGCCGTGCGGCGTCCACGTCCTGCAGGGTGCGGTCGGGGCCCAGGTGCGGGGTGACCGCGCGCTCGATGTCGCGCGCGTCCAGCACGCTGTTGCCGCGCACCAGGTACTCGTTGATGGTGACGCGCGCGGCGGCCGGCGCGTCGCTGGCAGCGGGCGTGGCCGCGGTGCCGGCGGCCGGTGCCTGCTGCGCGGCGGCCAGCGGCATCACGCACAGCAGGCACAGCGGCAGCGGCGACCAGGCCATCGCCTTGGGGGTTGAAGACATCAGGAGCTTCTCACTGCGGAAGAGGGAAGGGACACGCGCTGCGGTGGCCGCGATGGTGCGCAACGCGGGTAACACCGGCGTTGCACGCGCAAGGCAGTTGCGGCGCATTGGCCGCACCGGGCCGTGGCCACGCGCGGTGGCCGTGGAAATGTCGGGCGTCATGCTCACTGCCGTTGCGTGCCCGGGGCGGCCATGCGCGCACGTTGTTCGGCACTCAGTTCGCCCATGCCCACCACCTGCACCACGCTGTCCGGGTCGTAGCGGTCATCGCCCTTGGCCGGGGTGACGCTGCTGGTCTCCTCGCCGAAGCCCAGCACCTGCACGCTGATGGTGGACGGCTGCGCCTGGCGGGTTTGGCGCTTGACCATGTCCTGCGCGGCCTGCACGGCGTTGTTGGCCGCCGCGCTGGCCGAGGTCAGCGCGTTGACGTTCACCGCCGCCACCATCGGAATACCCACGGCCTTGCCCTGCACCTGGATGTTGTCGGCGTTGAGCACCTGCAGCGCGGCCAGGTTGACGTTGCCCGACACGCGGATACCCGCTTCGCCCGCATCGATGGTGCCCAGCGGCGCGATCAGGTCGATGTCGCCCGGCGGTACTTCGGCGATCGGGTTGAGCGTGGCGATACCGGCGCCGGTGCTGGGCGTGTTCGGCGACAGCGCCACGTTGCCGACGCTGTCGTACACGCGGCGCTGCGGGGTGTAGACCACGGTGGTCTTGCTGCCGCGCCCGGCGTTGATGTCGCCCTCTGCCGACCAGGCCAGCACGTTGCCGCCGAAGGTGGTGAAGATGCGGCTCTGGCCCAGCAGCAGGCTGCCACGCGCATAGATGTTGATGTCGCCCTCGCCCTGGGTGAGCACGCCCGAACCCGGCCCCGGGACGAAGCCGCCGTCGACGCCCACCAGCGCGCGTCCACCGGGTACCAGCAGGCTGATGTCGCCGCCGAAATCGGTATGGATGCCGGCATCGTTGACCAGGTAGAACGGCAGGCCCTCGCTGGGACGACCGGCGGCGATCCACTCGGCCTCGGTCACGTAGCGCTTGCCCGGCAGCGGGCGGCGTGTGGCCACCACGTCGCCGGTCTTCTCGAAGTACAGGGCGCTGCTGAACATGGTGAGGTCGCCGCGGTAGGCGATCTCGCTCCCCTTGGCATCCTTGGCCGGCAGCAGCGTGGCGATGGCTTCGCGGCCGCGCAGGTAGCTGCCCTCGCGCGGGCCGTCCACGTCGGTGTACTCGCGGCCGCCGGCCTTGAGTTCGGCGTAGTACACGTTGCGCAGGAACGCGCTCTGCTGTTCGGCCGGCAGCTGCGCGAAGAACGCCTGGGCGTCCATGCTGGCCGCGTCGAAATGCAGGCCCCGGCCGTTGGCACCGCCGAAGCGGGCGGTAAGCCAGTTCACCAGATGCAGCTGGCTGTCCTGCTTGAACTCGCGGGCCAGGTCGCGGTTGGCCACGCCGGTACCGCCGCTGGCGGTGGCCGCATCGCGCGCCTGGTCCAGCGTCTGCTGCTGTTGTGCGAGGAACGCAGCGGCACCGGCCTCGTCGCCGCCGTAACCGAATTCGGTCTTCAGCCACTGCGCCAGCGAGGTGGCACCGCCGTACACACGCACCACCTTGCCGGCCTGTTCGCCCAGCGCGCGGTTGGGATCGGCCAGGTTGGCCGCGTCCAGGTAACGCGCGGCGAAGCCGGTCCAATCCGCACCGTGCGAGCCGACGCCGGCAGCCACGGCAATGGCGGCCCCGCTGCTGCGGTCACCGGCGCCCCCGTTGGCCACCGGGCCCAGGCTGCGCAGTTCGCCCTTGTCGGCCATGTACAGGTCACGGCCGGCACTGATGTCGAGCAGGCCGGGGCCGGCGATGTAGAAGGTGCTGAAGCGGATGTCACGGCCGGCCTGCACCACCGACACGTCGTCGGCGCTGGTATGCACGATCAGGTTGCCG
>NZ_QAIW01000259.1:5993-8806 GCF_003061285.1 Stenotrophomonas sp. HMWF003
GTGGGGTCGCCGCCCTTGAGCTGGCCGAACCAGCCCAGTGCGCCATCGTTGTTGCCGTACACCATGCCCACGTTGTCCAGCGCGCCCAGTGGCGTGCCCGAATTGACGATGTCACGCCCGGCACGGATGGCGACCGCGCCGCCACCGTCGTACCAGGTGGTGGTGTCGGTCCGGACGGCACCATTGCTCAGCACGTTGTTGGTGGTGGTGACGATGCTGCCGGTGCGCAGGCCCACCAGGTCACCGGTGAGCGCGTAGTAGCGCGACGGCACCTGGCCCACGTACACGTGGCCCGATGCGCTGGGGGCGGTGAACGCGAACAGGGGGTAGGCCTGCGCCGAACTGCTGGGGTCGTTGCCAGACAGCAGCACGCTGGGCGCCAGGCCGGTGGGGCTGACGTTGTGGATGAACCGGCGGCCGTACCAGACCGTGTCGGCCAGGCCCACGAAGCCGGGATTGAACGGGCTGGGCAACGCGGTCGGGTCGGCGCCGGACACACCCAGACCGGTGCCGTTGGCATAGATCGAGCCGGCCGCAAGCAGTTCCAGCTGGCCGGTGCCGCGCGCGGTGAACACATCGTCCACCGGCGACGGCGCCAGCACCACGCCGGCCACGAAGTTCTCGTTGTTGGTGCCCTGGATCGGCGCGGTGCGCGGGGTGCCGTAGTAGATGCTGCCGCTGGCGGCGGTGGCGCGCAGCACCGACGGGTACACATGGTTGCCGTCGGTGGCCTGGGCGTCGTTGCGGGTGTTGCGGTCAAGCATGGCCAGCGACGGGGTGAGGTTGCCACCGGCGGCCATCAGGTCCACCGCCGTGGACGGCGTCCACAGCGAGAACCAGCTCCAGCCGCCGTCCTGGTAGGCCGTGCCGTCCACGCTGAAGGGCGTGCCGTTGTTGAACTGGGGCACGCGCCCGGGGTCGGTGACGGTGCCCAGCACCAGGTCGCCCCGGGCGTCCAGGCGTGCGCCGGCATCGCCGAGCACCAGCACCGGGCCGCCTGCCGACGTGGCCGCTGTCGCGCTGTACATGTCGTACGGGCGCGATTCCTTGGCGTCCTGGCGGCTGCCGTAGCGCAGCTCCACGCCGCCTACCGCACCGGCTTCCAGGCGCAGCGCGCCGCGCAGGTTGGTGAAGCTGCCGTTGAGTTCCAGGTGATGGATGTCGTTGACGGTGACCAGGTTGGCCTCCGGCGGGCTGTTGCTGCCGGTGTACGAGCGCAACGCAGGGTCGGCGTTGAGGCCGCCGCCGATGCGGATGTCCAGGTCGCCGCCGCCGGTCTGCACCAGGGTGCCGTCGCCGGTGACGCGACCGGTGCTGGCCACGGCCAGGTTGAGACCGGCGCTGCGGTTGATGTGGACCCCGCCGTGGTCGCCGCGCCCCTGCAGCATGCCGGCGTCTCCGGTCGCGTCCAGCAGCAGGTTGCCGCCGCCGAGCGTGCCGAACCCGGTGAAGCCGATCAGCCGCGGCATTTCCACGAAGTTGTCGTAGTAGTTGGCGCCGTTGGGCGCCGCCACGTAGGTGCCGAAGTTGATCCACCACGCGGTGGGCAGGCCGTCGGCCCCGCCCTGCACGCTGCCGGTGCCCTGCCGCCACAGCCAATTGCCCACCGCGGCGGTGGAACTCACCCGGTCGGTGGCATAGCCCAGCGCTTCGGCACGCAGGGTGGTGCCCGGTCGGCCCAGGCTGTCGCCCACGATGGTGCCGCCGGCGCGCAGCAGCAGGTTGCCGCCGGCCTCCGGATACCAGGCCTGGTACAGGCTCTGGCTGCCGCCGTCGACCAGGTGTTCGAACACACTGCCCTTGTCGCCGAGCACGGTATTGCCGATCGGGTTGGAGGGATTGGGCGTCACCACCGCACGCGGCTGGTTGTAGGGATCGCGGCCCGGGGTGGACACCACCGCCGACGGCGTACCGGCGGTGTACACGCCGTACAGCGAGGTGGTGGCGATGTCGCCGCCGGACACCAGGCGCAGGTCGCCGGTGCCGGTACGCACCACGCTGGGCAGCTGCTCGCGGCCCGGCAGCGTCTTGAATTCCCTGTCCGGCGGAACCTCCGGCGAACCCACGGCGGCCAGACCGTCGTAACCGAGCTCGTTGAGATTTTCCGGGCCGCTGTAGATCAGGCCCCAACCCATCAGTTCGGCGATCTGATCGTCGGTGAAGGCAGAGCCGGCGGTCGGCACGAAACTCAGCATGTACTCACCGAAGAACACGTTGACCATTTCGACGAACAGGTCGGGATCGCCCCAGACATACGTGGCCGGCGAGCCGGTGCCGGGAATGTCCACCACTGCCCCACCCTGCCCGTAATGCGGGTCGGACAGACGCAGGCTGCCGGTACCGGCGCGGTCGATGGTGAGGCGGTCGGCACCGGCCATGTCGGCGCCGGCCACCAGGCTGATGTCCCACGATTGCGAACCGGCCGCCAGCATCGGCGCCAGCGCCCAGATGCGGCCCTGGTTGCCGTCGGCGTCGGTGGGCCGCAGGTTGACCGTGGTGGCACCGCCGGGCAGCTTGACCTCGGTGTCGCTGGGAATGAAGGCACCCTTGGCCAGGCCAAGGTCGGTGGCCAGGGTGACCAGGTTGCCGATCGGTGAGGCGGGCAAGGCCACGCCTGCCGGCCACGTCATCGCGGCGATGTTGGCGGCCATCGGCAGGCGCAGGCCGGCGGACAGCTGCGCGCCCTGCGGCAGGGTGACCGCGTCGGCCAGCACGGTGCCGGCCGCGTACAACAGCGCGCCGGACGCATCGTGCACCGCCGCGCCCAGCACCGTGCCCCTGGCGCTGGCCAAGGGCACGGTGCTGGGCGCGGC
>NZ_QAIW01000259.1:8816-13495 GCF_003061285.1 Stenotrophomonas sp. HMWF003
GCGGTGAGGTACCAGCCGTTGTCATCGAAGGTGCTGCCCAGGCGGCCGCCATCGAAGCCATCGCTGATGCTGCCGAACACCTCCAGGTCGCCCTGCGCGCGCAGCACCAGCGCACCGGCTTCACCGGAGCCGCGCACGCTGCTGCGCGCCAGCGCCGGGGAGAGGCTGGCATAGCGGTGCGCGGACAGGTCCAGGTCGCCGTCCACGTGCAGGTTGCCGTCGGCGTTCACGCCGAGGTCGGCCACCACTTCCACGCCGGGGCGCAGGTGGAACGCATCGCCGTAGCGACGCAGGCCGGCCAGGCGGTTGTCGACCAGCGCGCTGTTGCCCAGTGCGGCGTCCATGAAGGTGCTGCTCTGCGCGTGCAGGCGGTCGAGGTAGGCCTGGTCGATGACCTGGTAGGTTTCGCCGCTGGCGGTGCGGTCGCTGCCGGCGGCGGCGCTGTTGTCGGTGATGAAGGCGTTGAGCTGGATCGCCTTCGCACCGTCGATGGTGATCGCGCCGCCAGCGTCGATGGCCACGTCGTTGCTGCCCACGCGTGGCGCGTTCAAGGCCACCGTGCCGTGGCTGCGGTCGCTGCCGGCCACGCGCAGGTCCATGCGCGCGCCACTGGCGATGGCCAGGGAGCCGGTGCCCGAATCGATCTCGATGGTGGCCCGGTTGGGCGCATCGATGGCCACGCCATAGCTGTCACGGCGCAGCACGCTGGCACTGGCATCGAGCACCGCCGTGCTGCCCAGGCTGACCCCGTTGCGCGCGGCCAGGCGGATGCTGCCGGCCTGTTCGCCGCTGGCATCGACGGTGCCGTTGACGGTGAGCTGGCCGTTGTCCAGCCCGATGTTCACCTCGTGCGCCACCACTTCATCGCCCAGCACCAGGTCGCCCAGGCCGATGCGGAAGGTGCGCGCGCCGGTGACGCCATCGCGGGTGAGGCGGGTGTTGAGGCCGCTGAAATCGGCGATGGACTGCCCATGCAGGTCGATCCGACCGGCGCTGTAAGGCACGTCGGTGCCGCCGGCATCGTAATGCCCGCTGCTGCTGCCGAGCAGGGTGCCGGCCAGGTCGATGGCGCCGCTGGCGGCACGCACGCGCAGTGAACCGGCGCGGTTGTTCTGCGCGGCCAGGTCGATGCGTGCAGCGGCGGCCTGCTGCACGTTGCCGCTGCGGCTGTCGATCACCACATCACCGCCCCAGCTGTACTTGGCGGTGTCGAAGAAGGTGATGCGGCGGCCGGCCAGGTCCAGCTGCGCGCCGTCGGCCAGGCGCACATCGCCCTGCGCGGCCAGGCTCAGCTTGCCGCTGGGCAGCAGCACGGCGGTGTCCAGCAACAGGGTGCCGGCGCGGCTGTCCAGGGCGATTTCCGCGCCCAGCGCGCCGGCCAGGGTGGCGTTGTCGGGGCGGGCCGCGGCACCGTTGCCGGTGACCTGCAGGTTGCCGCCGGCGGTGATCGTGTTGACCGACCCGGCCGCGCCGGTGAGCAGCGGGGTGGTGATGAACAGGTCGCCGCCCTGGCGGGCGTATGAGCGCGTGGCCGCGTCCCAGTCGCCCTGGGTTTCGAACACGCCCAGGCTGCCCTTCTGGTTGGCGGTGAGGCGCTCGCTGGCGTTGAGGTGCACGCCGGCAAAGCCCAGGGCGAGGCGGTCCTGGGCACGCACGGTGTCCGGCTGCGTGCGCGGGCCGTAGCCCAGCACGATCTCGCGGGCGTCCACCACCAGCTGGCCGTGGCCGGCGCCCGGGCCGTCGGCGATGATGCTGCCGGCCGGCGCCAGCGCGCCGCTCCAGACCAGGGTGTCGGTATGGATGCGGGCCACGGCATCGGCGTCGCCGTAACCGTAGATGGCCGGCGTGCCCAGCACCAGCTGCTTCAGCGCGGACGTTCCGGTGACCGCATCGAAGGTGGACAGCGACACATCGCCGTAGAAGTTGACCGACTCGCGTGCGGTCAGCGACAGCGCTTCCAGCGCCGGTGCACCCACGCTGGTGTCGCCCAGCAGCAGGCGGCTGAGCACGTCCTGGTTGAGGGTCATGCCAGAGGGCAACGTACCGCGCGCGGTGGCGTCGGCAATGGCCTCGGCACTGCCGACGTTGATGCCACCCACGGCCAGGGACAGGTTGCGCGTGCCATAGCGCACCGCATCGCCGAGCACGAACCGGTTGTCGGTGGCGGTGGCGATGGTGCCTTCGGAGTACAACCGGGTCTGGCCGGTGCAGGTGCCAGCCACCGCGCAGGCGCCGATCTCGATGCTGCCGGCGCCATTGCCCTGGGCGTCCGGCGCATCGGGCGCCAGCAGGTTGATCTGGCCGTTGGACACGGCCAACAGTGCGTTGCGGCCGGGCGCGTAGATGTAGCCCTGGGTGGCGTCGTAGGCGGCGGTGCCCTGGCCCAGCGTGTTGATGCCCGCGCCCTGCTCCACCACGATGCCGCCGGCCAGGCGGCCGGTCATGAGGAACACGTCGGCGGCCTGCAGCTGCGCACCGGCACGCAGCACGATGCTGTTGCTGCCCGAACTGCCGTCGATGGTGATCACGTTGGCCGACTGCAGCGAGCCGGTCCTTGCGTTGGCGTAGGTGCTGCGCAGCTGCCCGCCGATTTCCAGGCGCGCCGCGCCGACGCGGTTCAGCTCGCTGGCATGCACCGAAATGCCGTTGAAGTCCGCGCTGGCTTCGGCACCATCGGCCAGGATTTCGTAGTGGGTGGCATTGACCAGGCGTGCTACCGAACCGGTGCCGCCGCTCGCCGCTGTGTCCAGCACGGTGGCGTTGAACTGCAGCGACGGCAGGTCCAGCCCACCGGCCAGGGCCGGACTGGTCACGTTGAAATTGACCGCCTTGGCGTCGCGCTCGAGCAACGGGCGCGGGGCGCCTTCGCGCGCGGCCTGCTGCAGGGCAAAGGTGGCGTAGCTGGTTTCGTTGTACTGCGCGTAGCTGCGCAGGGTGTCGGCGGCGGTGACCACCAGCTGGGTGGGCAGCACGTCGCTGCTGCCGGTGTTGGCAATGCCCAGCCGTGCCGAGGTGCTCCACGAGCCGTTGCGCATGGCCTGGGTGGTGCCGAAGGCCGCCGCGCTGCCGGCCAGGCCGTTGAGTTCCACCCGGAATGCACCGGGCAGCAAGGCATAGGTGGACGGCAACAAGGTGTAGGTGCCGGCCGGCAAGCCCGGCACACCGGCGCCGATGGTGACCTGCTGGCCAATGGCCGGGTCGCCGGCGCCGCGCTCGCTGCCCAATGGCGCCTGCGCAGCCTGGGCGCCGGGCACGATGGCATACACCGGGTTGGTGGCCAGGCCCGGCAGGGTGAAGCCGTCGCGGCCCATCTGCACCAGCGGGTGCAGGCGCGCATCGGTGGAGCCGCCGCGGCCGGACAGGAACGCCGCACCGGTCAGTTCGCCGCCGCCGGACAGGTCCAGTACCGCGCCCTGCTGCGCGTTCACCGCGTGCGAGCGGAATTCCACCTTCGGTTCGCCGCCCACGCCCTGGTAGGCCACGTCCACGCCGTTGTAGTTGTAGACCAGCCCATCGACGGTGCCGCCGTAGGGCATCACCAGGTCCTTGGCACTGACCGAGGTCACGCTGCCCGGCAGCAGGTTGACCACGCCGGTGTAGCCGCTGCCATCGGCACGGCCCAGCGTGATGGTGCCCAGCGGCGCGCGCAGTACGCCGCCCTGGTTGATCACCGCCGCGCCAAAGCTCATGTTGCCGAACACGCTGTACGGCTGCGGTGGCAACACGGTGCCCACGCGCTGGATGTCCAGCACGCGGTCCGGGTCCAGTTCGGTGGTCAGCGCGCCCCACTCGTTCAACGTGCTGCGCAGGCCCACGGTGACGTTGCCGCTGCCGTAGATCTGCGCGGCTGCCAGGGTGGTGTTGCCCGGCGAGAACAGGTCGGCGGCGCGCAGGCGCAGGTCGCCCTGGCTCTGGATGCGCACCGTGCCGAAGGCATCGCGTTCGACCACCAGCGGATCGACCGCATTGCGCACGATCTCGCCGTTCGCACCGAAACCGACCGCGCCCACCACGTCGACCAGGTCCCCGGCGAAGGTGATGGACGCGGCGTCGGCCAGCGTGGCCACGCCCAGCGAGCCGGCGGCCGGGGTGAGGTTGCGCGACCCGGTCACCGGGTTGGGCATGATGGTGTTGTCGATCTGGCGGCGCGCCGCGCCGGACAAGCGCAGGTACGGCGCGTCCAGCCGGACCTGGCTGTCGCGTGCGGCGTCGGTGGACAGGCCGAGCGCGCTGGCGGTGAGGTACAGCGCCTGGCGCATGCTGAGCGTCACGTTGCCGTCGAAATCGAGCAGGCCGTTGACGTACAGCGACGCGGTGTCGAAGCCGCCGTCCTGGAGGGCATCCACGCCGTAGCGCGCCTTGCCGTAGGCCAGGCTCGGGTCGCGTTCACCGGCCACCACGTCCGCACCCAGGCCGCTGCCACTGTACTGCTGCTCAATCACCAGCTCGCGCGGTAGGCGCACGCCGTCGTCCACCTCGGCGCCCTTGCTGGTCCAGCGGTCGACCTGGCCGTACACCGGCGTTTCCAGGTTCAATGCCAGCGTGCCGCCGCGCGCGCCGTTGCCACCGGCTGCCGCATGCAGGCTGCCATCCACATACAGGCCGTTGCTGGCACTCAAGGCGATCACGCCGCCGTGGCTGGCCACGGCCGTCTGGCCGAGGCCGGGCAGGTCCAGCAC
>NZ_QAIW01000259.1:13505-14375 GCF_003061285.1 Stenotrophomonas sp. HMWF003
GCGCGCCGGAGGCCTCCAGGCGGGCACCGTCGCGCACCACCACGAATGCGTCGATGGCCGGCAGATCGCGCGAGGCCAGGTCATGCCGCGCGCCGATTTCAATCGTGCCGCCGTCCAGCACCTTGCCCTGGCGGTCACCGGTGGCGCCCACCGCGGTGTAGGCGGCGCCGGAGACGTCCAGCAGCGCGTGCTCGCCGATCCAGATCGAGCGCGCGTTCGTCATGCCGTTGGGGCGGTTGAGCAGCGGGCCTTCGCCCAGGTCGCCGCCGAGCACGCTGATGCGGCCGCCGCGGGCCTGCAGCGTGCCGTCGAGGGTGATCTGCGCATTGCCGGTCAGCTGGAGGGCCTGGCCCGGGTCGACGGTGATCCGGCTGTCCGTGCCGACCTCCAGGTCGGCGGCGTTCTGCGGCGTGCCGGCGGTCAGTGACAGGCCCGCGCCCTTGCGCAGCGTCACCGCACCCGTCGTCGGATCATCCTGTTGCAACGGCGGCAGCCAGGCCGACAACGCCCCGTGCGGATCGTCACCGCTGGCCAGTGCGCGCGCGGCGGCCAGGTCAACCTGCAGCAGCGGCATCGCCACGTCCACGCGCGCGCCGTCCACCACGGTGACGCCGTCGCGGCCGATCACGTTGTACTGCTTGAAGCCGGACTGGAACAGGCTGCTGTCCAGCGCCAGGAACGACTGCACCGGCACCTCGCGCTGCCACACCGTGCCCACTGGCAGGCGCGTGCCGGCCGGTACGGTGATCGCCGCAGTGGCCACGCTGCCGGCGGTGTAGCGCGACGTCTGCGCCGGAATCGGCAGGCCGCCAGGGAAGACATTGGCCGGCACCACGTAGCCGGCCGGCAGGTCGGCGATGGTCCACAAGG
>NZ_QAIW01000259.1:14436-18625 GCF_003061285.1 Stenotrophomonas sp. HMWF003
CCGGCTTGCTGCTGCTCACTTCCGGCCGCACCGTCACCGGCATCGGCTTGCCGCCCGACACGTGGGTGACGGTGATGGCGAAGCTCAGCGGGATGATGTCGCCGGGCTGCAGGATCACGTCGGCGGCCAGGCGTACCGGCAGGGTGCTGGCCTCACCGGCGGCCAGGTGTTCGACCGCGTCGGGGATGTCGCCGCCGATGCTCACCAGCGTGCCGTTTTCGATGTTGAGCGCGCCGCCGCCCTTGACGCCATGCGCGCGGATGCTGCCATCCAGCGACAGCACGCCGCTGCCCATGTTCTGGCCGGCGGCCAGGGTGACGTTGCCGCCCTTGCCGCCCGCCACGTCGCCGTCCACGCCCATCGCCGCGCCGGAGGACACATCGATCAGGCTGCCCTTGCCCAGGCTGACGTTGCCGGTGCTGCGCAGCGACACACTGCCGCCATCGACGAACGGCAACCCGGCGATGGACGCCGGGTCCTGCCACTGGTTGGTCCACAGGCCGCGCGCATCGAGGGTGACGTTGTCGCCCACCATGACCTGGTGCAGCAGGGTGTCGCCCGGGCGCGCACTGATCGGCAGGTCCAGCCACGGCGTGCCGGTTGCCGTGTGCTGCACCACCATGTCGCCGAGTGCGATGCTGCCGCCACGGGCGCGCAGGTCGGCGTTGATGCGCACGTCGCTGGCATGCAGGGCGATGCTGCCGCCATGCGCCACTTCGACGGCCTGGTCCACGCGGATGCCGGCATGTGCGTACACCGCCACGCCACCGAATGCCTGCGCGTTGAGCCATGCCGCGTCCAGCGCGATCGTGCCTGCGTCGGCGCTGTCACCCTCGCCGACGGTGACACGCTCGACCAGTGGCGCAGGGCTGAAGCGCTGCTGGCCACTGTCCTTGTCGTAGAACGGCAGGTAGCTGCCCACCACCAGCTGGCCCTGCCGGGCCACGCTGGTCTGTGCCTGCTGGTAGCCGTCCAGCGCGCCGTCACGCGCACGCTGCTGGCGCTCGCCCTGGAAGGTGGTGGTGTCCACCTCGCCCTGCAGCTGCGCATGGGCCGTGGACACGATCAGCTGGCCGGCGTCGCGGCCCACGGTGTAGCCGTTCTCCAGCTTGCGCTGCGGGGCGATCAGCGGGTTGTAGTAGAAGGTGGTGCTGCCCCAGCGCGCGTGGGTGTCTTCAAAGCCACGGTACAGGCCGGTGTAAAGCAGGTCGCCGGGCGCGGTGGAGGCGTTGTACAGCATGCCGTCCGCGCCCTTGAGGTGGGTCAGGTTGACGTAGCCGGTCTGTACGTCCAGCGCGCCGCCGGACAGGTTGATGCTGGAGCCGCGCGCGGTGGTCACGTTGCCGCCGCTGAACTGCACGGTGCCGCCCTGCGCCGACCACTCGCCGATGCCGTGGCCGGTGACGCCCAGGTAGCCGCCCACTTCGAGCAGGCCGCCGGCGGTGTACCAGCGGTCGGCCTCATAGCCATTGGTGCCGGCCGGCACCAGCACCAGATCGCGGCGGTCGAGCCAGATGTTCTTGCTGTTGAGCGACGCGTCGTCGCGGTTGAGCGGCGCGTCGCGCTGCTCGTTGCCCTGCACGTTGATCTGGACGTTGTTGGCTTCCATGGCGATCTTGACGCCGACGTAGCCGGCCACGTCGAGGCGCGCGCCCTGGCGGACCTCGCTGTCGGCGGCATCGACGAAGATCTGCCCGCCGGTGGCCAGGGTCAGGCTGCTGTCGGCGAAGGCGACCGTGCCGCCCGTGTTGATCTGCACCAGCGACTGGTCACGGCGATGGGCGATACCGTCGCCGACCTTGTCCGAGTCCTGCACCAGGGTTTCGCGCTGCACGTCCAGCGCGGTGGTGGCGCTGGGGTCGAGCACGATCGCAGTGGTGCTGCCCTGGTCCAGCAGCACGCTGCCGGTGGTGTCGGTTCGTTCGTTCTGCAGGTGCACGGTGCCGCGGGTGTGCACCGAGGTGGTGGACAGCAGCGTGCCCTGCTGGCGCACGTCGTGGCCGGCCAGGGTGATGTCACCGGTGCTGGCCTGGACCAGGCCGGTGTTGCTGACCACGCCGCTGGCAGACGCGCTATCGGCCGCGGCCGCCGTTGGGCTGCGCAGCGTGCTGACCACGTTGCCGCGGGTGGTGGAGGTCTGGTTCTGGTCGGTGGCCATGCCCTTGCGGATCACGAACGCATCACCGGCGGCCAGCGTGGTCTGGCCGTTGGCGGTGGTGATCTGGCCATGGTTGTGCACCTGGCGGCCCAGCATGAGCACATAGCCGCCGCCGTCGGTGACCGAGGCCGGCACATGCGTGGTGATCTGCGCGCCGCGCTCGACCACCACGTCGCCCCTGGCGGCGCCATGGCTGAAGCTGCTGGCGGTGGTGGCCACCTCGTTGCCGAAGGTGGGAATGAAGCCGCTGCCCTGCGCGTCGCTGTACAGGCCCTTGCGGAACTGCGCGTCGCTGATGTTCACCGCTGCGGCAGCCAGGTTCTTGACGTTGACCTGGCTGCTGCCGTCGAACACCACGCCGTTACGGTTGACCAACATCACCGTGCCCTGGCCCTGGATGCGGCCGAGGATCTGCGAGGGTCGCGCGGACGGGTCGTTGACCCGGTTGAGCAGCGACCAGCCGGCCTGCTGGTCGAAGTCGACCACGGTGTTGCGGCCAACGTTGAAGGTTTCCCAGTTGAGGATGGCCTTGTCGGCGGTCTGCGCGATGCTGACCGTGGTAGTGCCGTCCTTGCTGGCCTGCACCGGGCCACTGGCGTTGGACCAGCCGCGGGTCAGCGCGTCGTCGTCCACCTTCAGGCCGCCCTCGCCCAACCCGTCGGGCACGCTGCCGGCACGCAGGCGCGCGGCGTCACGCGCGGTCTGCTGCATGCGCTGCTGCATGGCGATGGCCTGCGCGGCGGTGTTGAGGTTGTCCAGCGAGGTCTTGAGCGTGTCGCGCGCCTTCTGCGCCTGCGCATCGGTGCGCGCCAGGTTGGACGGCATGCCATTGGGCAGGCGGCCGCTCTGCACCGCGTTCTGCTGCTGCACGCCCTTGTTGGCGAACCACGCCGGGCTGAAGGCCTGCTGCGCGGTGGCGCTGGCCACCACGCCGCCGGCAACCAGCATCACTGCGATGGCCTGCGCCAGCGGACGTACCTGCGGCGTACGCAGGGATGCACCGACAACCGAACCGTTCTGCTGCTTCACCATCGCCGTCACCCGTCGCAATATCGTTCGCTGATAAGGACAAGCGCAGGTCACCGCGTTACGCGGCACGCCGTTCCCTGGCAACGGGAAGCAGCGTGACAGGGCAATGCGTTGCGCTTGTTACGCTGGATAAGACGCGGATAGGTGGCAACGACTGAACCGTTGCAACAAAAAATTCATCTGCGCATGACGCCGCCGCGATTCGTGTCGTGCACGTCATCGCGCTGTCATCGCGGCGTGCTGCAATCGCGGGACTGCGCGGTGCACTCAGCCGAGCAGCACCACGCCGCCGGGCATGTTCACCACGCGTGCGCCGTACACATCGCGCACCAGGTCGATGAAGGTGTCCAGGTCGCGCAGCGGAATGCGCGCCTGCACCCGCCGCGCCTGCAGCGCTGCGCCGGTGATGACGATGCGGCCGGGCCGGTAGCGGTTGATCTCGTCCACCACCTCGGCCAGGGGCTGGTCATCGGCCACCAGCCAGCCCTGGCGCCACGCGTCGATGCGGTCGGTGGCCACCTGCGCGACCGAGGCGATGCGGTCGCCGCCCAGACGCGCCTGCCAGCCCGGCTGCAGCGTCACCGTGCGGGTGCCGCGCGTCAGCGTGGCGGTGCCGGCCAGGCAGGTGACACGTACATCGGCGCCGACGCAGCGCACATTGATCCGCGTACCTGCGGCCGGTGTGACCCGGGCACCGTCGACATGGATCGCCACGCCGGCGCTGCCGCGCGCAGGCACGCTGAACTGCGCTTCGCCCTGCCCCAGTTGCAGGCCGGTGCCGCCGTCGACGCGGCGCAGGTCGGTACGGGTGCCCATGGCTACCGCCACCCCCTGGATATCCAGCGTGCGCTGCTCGCCGGTGGCGGTGCGGAAATCGGCCCCCAGTGCGTCCATCTCCGGCCACATGCCCAACGGCGAGCGCGCCATCAGCCAACCGCCGGCAGCGGCCGCCACCGCGCCGCCGAGGAACGCGCGGCGCGTGCGGTTGACCCGGCTGCGCGG
>NZ_QAIW01000259.1:18635-20264 GCF_003061285.1 Stenotrophomonas sp. HMWF003
TTTTCCGGCGCCGGGACCGAACCGCTGCACCAGCGGCCGGTCCAGCCGTGCGGCGCAATGCTGCAGCGCCTTCTTCAGGTCTTTGCCGATCATCCGTGCGGATACCCCGTGTTCGGCCGCGATGGCCTCGATGGGGCGGTGTTCCACGCGGGCGGCAATCAGGATGGCGCGCTGGCGCTCGGGCAGTTCGCGCAGCGCGTCGGTGAGTGCGCTCATCTCCGAGCGGCCGAAGGTGACCGTGGCCGGGTCCAGGTGGTCGGTGCCCTCCTCCATCAGCGCCTCCACCTCGGCGCCGGTGAGCACGCGGGCATGGGCACTGCGCTGGTCGCTGGCGGCGTTGACCGCCATCCGGAACAGGTAGGCCACCGGATTGCGCTGCGGCTGCGTGCCGCCCATGCGTTCCACCCGCAGCCAGGTTTCCTGCAGCGCATCCAGCGCCAGGTCGTCCGAGCCCAGCCGCCGCCGCAGGCGTTTGCGGAATGCTTCGTAGTGCTCCAGCAGCACGCTGCCCAGGCTGCTCATGGCAGGCCCTTGCAGGGCGCCGTGGAGGCGGCGCTGCGCGGCAGCAGCTGCAGCGTGATCGGCTGCGGCAGGTCATCGGGCAGACCGGGCAAGGCAAGCCCGCGCACGCGGGCCAGCAGCGCGTCGTCGCGCGCGGTGTCGCCACTGCCCTGCAGCAGCGCGCTTCTTTCAACGCGGTGGGCAGCGTTCAACCAGAGTTGCAGCACGGCACGGTAGCTGCCCGGGCGCGTGGCACGGGCGCCGCACAGGGCCTGCTCAAGCGACCGCTGGATGATCCGCGCGGCGTGTGCGGGCACCGTGCCTGCCGACGCGGCGGGTGCGCCGTCCGGCACGCCCGGAGCAGCCGCATCGACGGGAACCAGGGTGAGGGCCGCGCCGTCGATGAAGCGCGGGGCCAACCCGGTACCTTCCAACAGGGTCTGCAGGGCGGGCAGCGGTGCAAGGGTGCCGTTGACCGGCGTCGAGCGCAGCCCACCCAGCAGATGCGCATCGATCAGTACCGCCACCCCGGTGATCTCCCCATACATCTGCAAGGCCTGCGGCAACGGTTGTGCCGGTATCTCGAAGCGACGTGGCGCACGGCTGTCGTCGGCACCGGCTGCGGCCCCCCAGGGCAGCACCAGGCCCAGCGCGGCAATGAGCATCGCAACCAGGCCCCACAAGGGTCGCGGGCGGGCCCGTGCCCCGGTGTCATCAAACTGCATGCAAGACACGCCAGCATCAGAACGCCAAGCCGGTCACGTTAGAGCGGCTTCATTGCAGCGCGGTGACAGACATGATGCAGGAAGCGACACGACGTGGATGCGCGGTGCTGGCCTGTGCCGCGCTGTGGCTGGGCCTGTACGGCCCGGTCGCACGGGCGGGCGACGCCACCGATGCCACCGGCTGCGTCGAGCTGGAGGTCAATGGCGAGCGGATCCGCGATTACGCCTGCATGAGCCGACTGTTGGCACCGGCGGCAACGACGGCGACCCCGGCATCCACGGCCCCGATGGCCGCCGAACAGCGCGTCCGCCAACCGCCCAGTGCGCTGGGGCTGGCCAACCGCGCCGCCACCCAGCAGCGCATGGGCACCAGCTTCGGGGTGTCGACCCAGCCGCAGCGCAC
>NZ_QAIW01000260.1:0-7133 GCF_003061285.1 Stenotrophomonas sp. HMWF003
CACCAGCATCGCGTCCAGGCAAGGCACCCGCCATTGCAGGGAGGCAGCATGATCGGACGCATCGGCGGTATGTTCATCCTCGGGTTGTGCAGTGCCAGCGCGCTGGCCGCCGGGTCGGGCTACCAGCCCCCCTTCCACCCGGAGCAGCTGAAGGGCCCGCCGGCGGGCAGGCCCAACGAGGTGCTGGTGCTGGGCTCGCCGCATCTGTCGGGGTTGCCGGACACCTTCGCGCCGGCCCAGCTGGAACCCTTGCTGGCGCGTCTGGCCGCCTGGAAGCCGGAGGCGATTGCGGTGGAGGCCGTGCCCGGCCTGCAGTGCGATTACATGCGCCGCAATCCCGTGCGTTACGCCGACAGCGTCAGCAGCTACTGCGTGGATACCGGTCCGGCGCAGGCCGCAACCGGCCTGGACGTGCCCGCCGCCAACGCCGAGGCCGAGCGCCTGCTGGCACAGTGGCCCGCCACTCCCAGTGCGGCGCAGCGGCGACGGCTGGCAGCGGTATGGCTGGCCGCCGGTGAGCGCAACTCCGCGGTGGTGCAATGGTTGCGCCTGCCCGCCGAACAACGCATTGCCGCCGATGGTCTGACCGAGGCGCTGGTGGCCTTCCTCGACCAACGCCTGCAGCGGCGCGACGAGTCCGTGCTGGTGGCCGCCACGCTCGCCGCCCGGCTGGGGCTGGAGCGGGTGTGGGCGGTGGATGACCACACCGCCGATTCGCCCACGCCCAAGGACGTGGAGAAGGCGGCGGGCGATGCGATCCGCAAGGCGTGGGACAACCCGTACACGAAAGCGCGCGCCGCTGCCGACATTCCGCTGTACGCCAATCTGGCGCAGCCTGACGGCATCCTGGCGATCTACCGCGCGTACAACGCACCGGAAGGCGCGATGCAGACCTACCGCAGCGATTTCGGCGCGGCGCTGGTGGAGCCGTCGCCGCAGGCGTTTGGACGCAACTACGTGGGCTACTGGGAAACCCGCAACCTGCGCATGGTCGCCAACATGCGCGACGTGCTGGGACAGACCCCCGGCATGCGCATGCTGACCATCGTCGGCGCGTCGCACAAGCCTTACTACGAGGCCTACCTCCACCTCATGCACGACGTGCAGCTGGTGGACGCCGACGCCGTGCTGCGCTGACGCCGTCGCCCGCATCGGATCGGTGCAGGTGCTGCCGCGCCCCGGGATAACTTCCGGCCTATATCGCGGCGTTCGAGCGCCGTGCTAGGTTGCGCTGCCCAACACTGCCGTGGGCATCCTTCCAGGGGCTTGCCGTGCGTGTCAGTCGATCCGTCCTGTTGATGGCGATCATCGCCACCGCGTGGGCCATGCAGCCCTCCGTCGGCCGCGCCCAACCCGCCCGTACGTCACCCGCAGATAGCCACGCGCAGGTGGATGCCCTCTTTGCCCCGTGGAACAGCACCACCACGCCAGGCTGCGCGGTTGGCATCTCCCGCGACGGCGTGCTCGATTACGCGCGCGGTTACGGCATGTCCTCTCTCGAGTACGACATCGCCCTCTCCCCGGAATCGATCTTCCTCGTCGGGTCGGTCTCCAAGCAGTTCACCGCCTTCTCGATCGCCCTGCTGGCGCAGGACGGCAAGCTGTCGCTGGACGATGACATCCGCACCTACCTGCCGGAGATGCCGGATGTTGGCCACAGGATCACCATCGCGCACCTGATCCACCACAGCAGTGGCCTGCGCGAGCAGGGGCAGCTGCTGTACCTGGCCGGGTGGCGCAGCGACGACGTCATGACCCAGCGCGACATGCTGGCGATTGCCACCCGGCAACGCGGGTTGAACTTCACGCCGGGCAGCGAGACGCTCTACAACAACCTGGGCTACACACTGCTGGCCGAAATCGTGCAGCGCGTCTCCGGCAAGCCGCTATGGGCCTTTGCCGATGAGCGCATCTTCAAGCCGCTGGGCATGACCGACACCCACTTCCAGGCCGACCACACCGAGATCGTGCGGGGGCGGGCCGCGGCGTACCAGGCCGATGGAAAGGGCGGCTGGACGATCAGCATCCCGGCATCGGACTACTACGGCCCGACCGGTCTGTTCAGCACCGTCGGCGACCTGCTGAAGTGGCAGGCCAACTTCGTCGACGGGCGCGTGGGTGGGACAGTCCTGGTGGCGTCCCTGCAGCAGTCGGCTGCGTTGGACAGCGGCGCCGCAAGTGGCTACGGCGGTGGCGTGTTCGTGCAGACCTACCGTGGCCTGCGCACGGTCGGCCACGATGGCCTGCATGCCGGTTACCGGGCCGACGCGGTGGCATTTCCCGACCAGCGGCTGGCGATCGTGACGCTGTGCAACGGCACCACCGCCACACCCACCGAGCTCAACCAGAAGATCGCGGCGGTGTATCTGGGGACCCAGATGACGCCCATTGCCTCCCCGGTGAAGGTGCCCGAAGCGGCGTTGTTGCCGCTGGCGGGCGTGTATTGGAGTGCAGTGACCGACGAGGTAGTGCGGGTGGAAGTGAAGGACGGTGCACTGCGTCCGTTCGGCGCGTCGACGCCTTTGGAAGCGCTCGGCGGTGGGCTGTTCCGTTCGGGTGAGGTGGCACGATGGCAGTTCGGCACCGCCACCCCGGCGCCGCACGGCACGCGCGAACTGCGCATCTGGGATGCCTGGCCCACGCCGCGTGTCTTCTCGCGCGTCAACGCGCCGATGCCCACTGCCGCGGCGCTCGCAGCATTGGCGGGGCAGTACCGTATCGACGAAGTCGGCATGACCTATACGGTGCTCATGGTGGACGGCAAGTTGACCGTGCGCTGGCCGCGCCAGAATGACCTGGTGCTCGACGCCGTGGGCGGTGACCGCTTCGTCAGCGGCCCATGGACGGTGACATTCACGCGTACCGCGCAGGGTGCGGTGGATGGCTTGACCCTCACCGCGCGCCGGCTGCGACGCCTGCGGGCCGAGCGGATCACCACGCCCGACGTGCCGGCAGTAGCGGCTACCCGCATAGCCGCCGAGCACCCGCGCTGACGCCCGATCCTCCTCCGCCACCGGACTGGCTTATGATCCACCCACTTCAACTCCTGCACCGGCATCATGGACCGATCCCGTACGCACCTTGCCCGGCCAACGCGCGTGTTGGCCCTGCTTGCGCTGCTGCTGTGCTGCACCGCGCCTGCGCTGGCGCAGACGGCACGTAAACCCTCACCCTACGAGTACCGGCCAGGCAGCGAGGCCGCTGCAACGCCCACCGAAGGGCCCGACTACCTGTCACGCATCGACAACCGCGCGCAGTTCATGCAGCTGGCCCGTGTCTACAACGCCGGTACTGCGCTGGAGATGCCGCACCTGATCTTCGTGATCGACCGGCAGAACGCCGCGCGCATCTACTACATCAACACCCCGCGCATTGCGCTGCACGAGCAGTTCCTGCGCCGCCAGCGGCTGGTGCGCAGCCTGGACAAGGCCACGCTCAACGCGCAGTACCGTGACCCCGAGCGGCGGTTCCTGTTTGGCACGCTCAGCTGGCAGCGCGATCTGCCCGGCTACACCTACGAGTTCTGGGAGGGCGACAAACTCACCGCACCCCTGCTGCGGCAGACCGACGCGGTGGTACGCGCCTCGTTCCGCGAGCCGATCCGCTTCAAGACCAACTCCACCCAGCACGAGCAGCTGGCCACCGCCATGGGGCTGGCCTACGTCAGCCAGGAAGCGCTACTGCGCGAGCAGCGTTTCCTGCCGTTGAACACCGGCCGCGCCGAGGGGCGGCTGCGCATCGTGCGCTCGGAGGCGCAGCTGCGCACGCTGTCGCCGGGCGACATCCCGGTGCTGGACGAGGTGCCCATCGCGCTGGCACCGGTGGCCGGCCTGGTCACCCAGCGTCCCTCCACCCTGCTGTCGCACGTGAACCTGCTGGCCAAGGGCTGGGGCATTCCCAACCTCTACCTGCGCGATGCCCAGGCGGCCCTGCGCCCGTACGACGGCCAGTGGGTCGCCCTGGAGGTCACCCACAACAACTACCAGGTCACCCGCCTGACGCGCCCGGCACGCACGCCGTCGGCCCCGGCGGCACGCCCCACCGTGCGCAACCTGCCACGCCCGGACCTGAGCGTGGTCGCGCTCAAGCCGCTGGCCGCGCTGCGCGCCCGCGACAGCGGCCACTGCGGGGTGAAGGCGGCCAACCTGGGCACGCTGAAAACCGCGCTGCCGCCCGCCGCACGCGTGCCCGACGGCTTCTGTATTCCGTTCGCCCACTACCAGGCGATGATGCAGCGGCTGCACATTCCCGAGCGCCTGCAGGCGCTGCAGCGTCGCCCCGGCTTCAGCACCGACGCGGCCATCCGCCGGGACGCGTTGGCAGCGCTGCGTGCCGAGATCGCCAACGCCGCACCCGATCCAGCCTTTGTGCGCAGCCTGGACGGCCAGTGGCGGGGGCAGTTGCAGGCCAGCGCGGTGTTCGTACGCAGCTCGTCCAACTCCGAGGACCTGCCGGGTTTCAGCGGCGCCGGGTTGTACACCACCGTCCCCAATGTGACCCGCGCCGACGACGTAGCCAAGGCCGTGCAGACGGTGTGGGCGTCGGTGTTCAACTTCGAGGCGTACGAGGCCCGGACGGCCGCCGGCCTGCGCCAGGACGCGGTGGCCATGGCGGTGCTGGTGCAGCGCGCCGCGCCTTCGGACAGCTCCGGCGTGATGATCACGCGCGACCCCTTCGACGCCGCCCGCCGCCACATCACCTACATTTCGGCCAAGCGCGGGCTGGGCATCCGCGTGGTGGAAGGCAAGCGCCAGGCCGAGCAGGTGATGTACTCCACCTGGTCCAAGGCGGTGCAGGTGCTGAGCCGGTCGGCGGAAGATACCCAGCTGGTGGCCAACGCGGCCGGCGGTGTACGCGAAGTGCCCATCACCGGCTCACGCCAGGTACTTACCGACGCGCTCATCGCGCGGTTGGCCCGGGTGGGCGCCAGCACCAAACAGGCGCTGGGCGGCGTGGACCAGGATATCGAGTGGGCCGTGGTGGGCGATGAGGTGCTCATCCTGCAGTCGCGGCCGTACGTGGATGGCAGTGCGCGGTAACGGTGCGCTGGTGTGCACCGGTTGACCCCCCCCAACAGGAGCGTTGCATGTCCCTACGAAGCATTCCGCTGATCACGTTCATCATCGCGCTGGTGGTCTGTGCCCCGGCGCGGGCCGAACGCAACGTGGCCAACGATGTCCAGGCGATCGAGCACGTGATGGACGCGTTCCAGGCAGCGCTGATCCACAAGGACAAGGCGGCCTACATGGACCTGTTCTTCTCCGACAACCCCGCCGATATCGGCTGGCAGTTCGTGTCCGAAGATGTTCGCCTGGCGAAGATCCGCACGACCAAGCCCGACGCGATCAAGGCGCGCCAGCTTCCGTCGAACACCTTTGTCGCGCTGATCGACGAAGTGGTGGCAACCGCCGAGCCGCGCGCGGAGGAATTCTCCAACGTGAAGATCGACACGGACGGTGATGTCGCATCGGTGTCGTTCGATTACCGTTTCCTTGCCAACGGCGCAACGACCAACTGGGGCAGGGAGATGTGGCAGCTGGTGCGAACCGAGCGCGGCTGGAAGATCTTCTCGGTGGTGTACTCGATCCACGACAGATTGAGCGTTGCGGGCGACAGATAATTCATTCTGTTGGCTGCGCCCGCATGGGCGCAGCTCAGCTCGAGCGTCTCAATCCCTCTTCAACGCACAGGAGCGCATGCATGACGCCACGAACGGTCAGGGTTCCTGGTAGTCGCTCTCATCGTAGCTGCCCATCACCGTGCAGGTCAGCGATGAACTGCCTTCGCCCAGCATGAGCTCACCCATCGTCGTCGTGCGTCCAGCATTGGCTGCGAGCTTTGCCGCCTTGCGCACAGCAGCGGCGCTGGCGTTGAACGCGGCGGTGTAGCTTTCGCCCAGTTCACCGTCCGGATCGATATAGATGGACACCTCGCGCACCGGCAAACCGAACACGGTAAAGGGGACCGGGGGCGTGATCGGCGTGAACTCACCGGACGCGCTGCGGGCAAGGGCCTTCCACGCGGCGCTGTCCGTGTCGGGTTGCGTCCTGCATTCCAGGGCAGCCTGTATCGCCGGGGCAACCGCACGCCATTGCGCGGCATCGAGCGCCTGTGCCGCCGGGGCGGCGAACAGGCCAACAAGCAGCGGTGCGATGTACTTCACGCGGGCACCGCGCGACTGCGTCATCCATTGACCAACGATCATTCCCTGTTACTCCGGTTGCGCTTCAGGGTGTCAACGCCGACGGACCACGATGGTCGCTTCCCTGGCTGGGCAAGTTTACGATCTGTGCTTGAGCCGGCCAACCTTTCGGTGAGCACGCCATGGCAAGAACCTGTGAATCTTCCCTGCACCGCAAGCAGCTGCTCGCAAGCGATGTGGCGGCCTGTTACTACTGCTTCGCCGAATTTCCGCCTGCCACGGTTGTTGCATGGTGCGACGGCCAGCAGCAGGATCAAACCGCACTGTGCCCACAGTGCGGAGTGGACGCCGTTGTGGGGTTCACCGGTGCCGTGGATCTGGCATGGCTGCGGCACGCCCATGAGCAGGGCTTTGCATAGAGCGCCGCCGTGCGCCCACCCGACCGGTCAAGCTGCGCCCTTCCCGTAACGGCATGGCCGCAGGCGTATTCTTGCCCCGGCGGCTGCCGTCGCCCTCCATGACTACAGGAGCTGGATCCATGCGCGCGCTGGTACTCGCTTTGATCATTCCTTGGCTGGCACTCACGGCAAGCCCGGTGGCCGCGCACGTCACCCCGGCGCCCGAGCCGCAGACAGAGCTTCCCGATGTGCCGTTGCCGGCCGAACTCGATCGTGTGCTGCGCGACTACGAGCGCGCATGGAATGCCGGTGACGCAGCCGGACTTGCCGCGCTGTTTGCCGACGACGGCGTGATACTGCAAAGCAACCAACCGCCCGTGCGCGGCCGCGCCGCCATCGAGGCGGCCTACGCGGGCCAGGGCCCGGGCGGGTCACTGCGCCTGCGCGCATTCGCCCACGCAGTGTCCGGTACCGTCGGCTATGTCATCGGCGGATACGGCTTCGGCGGTGGCCGACGCGATGCGGGAAAATTCACCCTTGCCCTGCAACGCGCGGCGGATGGGCGGTGGATGATTTTTTCGGACATGGACAAC
>NZ_QAIW01000260.1:7143-12998 GCF_003061285.1 Stenotrophomonas sp. HMWF003
ATGGACGCGCCCCAACCCGTGGCACCGCCTGCCGGACGATCCTGAGCGCGAAGTGAGGATGCTTGATACGGCCAGTCTCCAGACACGGAAGGCATGTTGAACACACACGCATTCCATCGGCTCGATGCGCGGCACCTGACGCAATCAACGTCTTCAAGACCCCATCAAACAAACCCGCCGCATCAACAGAAACAAGCGATTTCCCATCCTCAACACCAACGCGCATGGTGTTCACCGGAGCGTAGAAACTCCTCATGCTCGAAAGTTGGACGTCCTTTGTCGGGAGGGTGGCTAATACAACACCCTCGTGGAAATACGCCCGCCGGTTCGAGCATGACGGTTTCTAACCTCCCGACGCCCCGCCATCCCGGCGGGGCGACAGGTCAACCGGAGGTCCAGCATGCATACCCCGTGGGCACACACGCCCTTCTTTGAACCGCCCAAGCGCAAAGCGTATTCCCGCCCCGCCATGCGCTACAAGGTAGGCTTCCTGACGTACCCCGACCGCGAAGAGCAGGGGCCCACCGAGAGGGTGCCCTACCTGAAGCTGCGTGGCCGGTGGCTGCTGGATGTGGGTTTCGACATCGGCGCCAGTCTGAAGGTGGAGGCCACGTACGGCCGCATCGTACTCACCGTGGTAAGCCGCCCGGTCATCGTTCCGCCGAAGATCCCGCGAAAGCTGCAGCGCAAGGCCGCAGCGTAGCGCGGTGCCGTGCCGCGCAGTCCCTACACGTAGCGCGGGGCGCTGCCCCGCCACTTGGCAACAGGAGTAGCCCATGAGCAAGCGTGTCTTCATGCAGGTAACGGTCGACCCCGGCCTATGCGCCCGCTTCCACGAAACCGCCGCACGCGAACACTGTCCGGTTGAAACGTTGCTGCACCAGGTCATGCACGCCTACATCAGCCGCAGTGCGGCTGCAGATGGGCAGGCCCCACGCGATGACTGCGGCGACCCGGACCCGGACGCGTGGGCGCGCCGGCAGCAGGGCTGGCATTGCAGTCCGTTCGGCATGGCGTGAGTACATGCCGCATGCCTAGGCGCACGGCCATGCACCGCAGGATGGGGTGCATGGCCGCAGCGTGAGCGGCACGCGTCACGCAGGTGGGGTATTACACCCGCCTCACTTCGGTACCCCGGTCCACGATTTGCTCATGATCTTCCACTGCCCGTCGGTCTTGAGCAGCACCACGTAGTCCACGCCGTCCCATCCGGGGTAATCCAGGTTCACCCGCACGGCGGCCAGGTTCCGGGCCACATCCACGATCTGGTAGCTGCGTTTGCGCTGGGCCTCGTTGGCGGCCGGCTTGCCATCAAATCCCTCGGCGAACTGTTCCCCGGTGCGGGAGGCCAGTGCGGGCCCGCGGGCTTCCGAATACCCGATCATGACGCCGTCGCTGCGGAAGACCTGCTTGGCCAGCGTGTTGTCGGCGCTGCGGTAGGCGCGCATGAAGGTCTGCATGACCTGGTCCACGGCCTCACGGTCGCTGCTTTGTGCGGTGGCGGCGGTGGGAAGCAGCAGGAGCAGCACGCCGGCAAATGCCAGGGGTCGGATCGAAGATGTCATGGGTTTTCCTGTGGTGTGGGTGAGCGAACAGCGCCGTATGTCGCCGGCGTCGGGTACTGCGGTGAATCAGTTCGGTGCGGCGCGCTGCACCAGCCGGTGGGCGGGCGGGCCCAGCGCCGCCACAACGGCGTGGGCCACGGGCGCGGCAGAGGCGTAGTTCTGCCCAGTCACCAGCCGGCCATCGACCTGGACGTGCGGCGCCTCGCCGTTCACGGCATGGAATACGCCGCCACGCGCGCGGACGGTCGTGCCGATCAGGAACGGGAACTGCTTGAAGTAGGCCGCGCCCTGCTGCTCGTGCTCTTCGGGAAACCCACTGACGCGCTTGCCCGCGATCAGGTAGTCGCCGCTGGCCAGCCGCAGGTTCACGATGCCGGCCGTGCCGTGGCACACCGCCGAGACCACGCCGCCATTGCCCTCGTAAACCTGCAGGGCAATGCGTTGCAGCGCCGGGTGTTCGGGGACGCCGTACATGGCGTTGCTGCCCCCCACGTAATACACGGCGCGGTAGCGGGCCGCGTCCACCTGGGCCGGGGTGAAGGTGGTGCGCAGCGGGTCCATGATCCGCGCGTCGTACAGCCGGGCGGCCACGTCCGGGCTGACGTAGTCATCCAGGATCGGCACGGCCCCGCCGTCGGGCGACACCATGTCCACCGCGTAGCCGGCAGCGTTGAACACGTCCCAGGCATGCACCACTTCGCCGAAGCTGATGCTGGCCGGCAGGGTGGAGGTGCCATGCACCGTGCTGCTGGCGATGATGAACAGGATGCGGTCCGGGCTGCCCGCTGCGGGCCGCGCGGGGGCAGCCGTGGCAGCCGTGGCAGCCGCAGCAGGTGCGGCGTCGGTGCTGCAGGCACCGCCCAGCCAGACGCTCAGCAGGAGCAGCAGGCAGGCGGCGAAGGTGCGGAACGTATGCATGGCGCTGGCTCGTGGGAAGGAGCCTGCACCCTATCGGATGTCTTTCAGATCAATATGTTGCGGAACGTTTCAGGAGTGCTGGAATCGATTCTGGGAGTCGCTGCCGGTGGCGCGGAACGCCGCCGGGGTGATCCCCTCCCACTTCTTGAAGGCGCTGTGGAAGGTGGACATGGACTGGAAGCCGGCCTCCTCGGCCACCCGCTCCAACGGCTTGGACGGTAGCTGCTGCAACAAGGCTTTTGCCTCGACCACGCGCAGCTGCGCCAGGTACTGCTTGAAGGAGGTCTGGTTGTTGTCGTTGAGCAGCTGCGACAGCCGGGCCTGCGGCATGCCCATCCGCCGGGCCAGCCGGGGCAGGGTCAGCGCGGGGTCCAGGTGCAGGCGCTCGGTGGCCATCAATGCCGCCAGCGCCTGCAGGTGCGAGGCGGCCTCGGTGTCGGGAATGCGGCGGTCCTGGTAGGGCTCGATCGGCACCTGGCCCGAGCGCAGTCGTAGCCAGGCCACGATGCTGGCCGCCAGAACGAAGGTGAACGACAACGCGCCCACGATGTAGGAGGTGTAGCCAGCGGTGTAGTACGCGATCCAGATGATCCAGATGCCGGCCACCGCACCCAGCAGCAGCGGCGCCGACGACGTGCCGCGCAGGCGCGCGCGATAGATGAACAGCTGCCCGCTGGCCAACAGCAGGTAGCCCAGCCATGCGTAGTTGATGGCCGTTGTGATGCCGTGGCGCCACAGGTCCACATGGGTGGAATAGGGGACCACCACGTTCAGCGCAATGGCGATCGACAGCAGCGCGCCCAGGTGCCAGCGGTCGGCGTGGCCGGGGGCGTCGCCTTGGCTGGACCGGATCAGGAAGAACAGGCAGGGCCCGATGAAGAAGCACGCCGTGAGGCCGAGCTGCAGCACGACCAGCGGAATGTCAGGCCAGAAATGGAAGGCCACCGATTTTCCGGTCCGCACGCCCACCATCAGGATCAGCAGTGCCAGCCAGCGCTGCGATGGCACGCCTTTGGCCCGCCACCACAGCACCGATGCTGCCACGATGCCGTTGAAGGCGCCCAGCATGGCGAAGAAGAACAGGAAGTGTTGGCTGAGCATGGCGGGAGTATTGGGTAAAACGGTCCTTCGTCAAGCTGCCAGAAGTCCCGTGTACGGCGGCGGCGGGGTGGGGCTGGTGTCCGCACTGCTGATGGGTGGAATGCACGACGGGCACCGATGGACCCAGGTGGTGCCGTCTACCGCGCCAGCGGCTGCGCCGCTACTGGTAAGACCCCGCCGCCGCGTCGAGCGCGTTCATCAGGTGGGCTTCTTCAAGCGGTTGCGGCGATTGGCCCGCCTCCATCTCCCACACCTGCAGGGGCGCGTTGCGTTCGGCGAACATCCTGACGACGTCGCGGATCTCGCTGTCACGCTGCACATGGTCGTTGCCATACAGCGCGCAGGTGTAGAACGTGCCGCTGCTCCCCAGCGCCAGTTGCCCACGTACATGCGCCAGCGGAAGCGCCAGCCGACGGTGCAGGAATGCCACCAGGGGCAGGTCGGTGGTGGGCAGCAGGGAGGCGAGGGCGATCTTCATGCGCAGCAGTATGACCGGCCGGATCACTCAGGCGGCGCTGCTAAGATCGGCACCTCGATCGATTCCCTGCCGATACCGCCCGTGCTTTATCACCTGAGTCTGAAAGGCAACGACTCGCACATGATCGGCTCGTGCGACGAAGTGGACCCGAGCAGTGGTGTTCCCACGTGTTCCACCTGCGGCTACCGCACCGATCCGGACTTCACCAACCCGGGGTTCCGGTTGCGCAGGCGTCGCCTGGACCTGTCCTGCTGCTACGACGGCGCAGTGATTGTCAGTGACCGTTTTCGCGCCCTCCATGCATCGCTGGGTGGACGCAACCTGCGCTTCGTGGACCTGCCGAAGGCGCCGGGTTTCTACCACCTTACCTGCGTCACGCCGGTTGCCCTGGACTATGCCGCCATGGGCACGCAGTGCCTGCGTCTGTGCGCCGGGTGTGGCCGCCACCTGGATGTTGTGGGCCGCGGCACCATCGTGCTCGCTCGCGGTGCGTCTTTGGCCGACCATGAGCTGGCGTTCTCGGATCGGTATTTCGGCTCGCACAACGAGGCCATCCCGCTGCTGATATGCGGCGAAAGGCTGGCGAAGGCACTTGCGGAAGCGGGTGTGGCCGGCATCGATACCTGCGAACCGGTGATACGCCAGGATGCGGTGGGAACGGTCGATGGCCTTGAATCATCCTGACGCGTCGCGCTGTGCCGAGCGTGTCTGGAAACAGAGGTTCCGGCACGTGCGTGGCTGACAGTGCGAGCCGAGGGCCAACGCATCCGCTGGCCGATACCCGACCCGCGGCGGGCATGGCCGCTTCTGTCCGAAGCCCACGTTGTTATCGCAGCCACGCCATGAAGATGCTCACGCGCGGCGTGATGTTCGCTCAGTAGCACGCGTTCTCATGGAGACCGAAAGAGTGAAGCTGAAGCGATGAAGATCGCTCTTCACGCTCTCTCCACGTCTTCCAATCGCAGCTGAAAGCCGGTCATGGCTCTGGCGAAAAGGCCGCTATAGTCCGGGTTCCCCAGACGAAGGAGGGAGTGCAATGTTCCTCACCAAGCAACAGCTCAACGCCGCCCGTACGCTCACCGTGGCAATTGTCGCCACCGTCGGTCTCAGTGCTTGCGCCACCTATAAAGACGAATTTGCAACGATCAACTCACGCCTCGACCAGCTCGACGTAAAGGTGCAGGGTGCGGCCCAGAGTGCCGAGTCTGCCAACCAGTCCGCACAGCAGGCCAACCAGCGTCTGGATCAGATTGAAGGCCGCGTCCAGCAGCTTGAAAAGGCACCTCGCCGCACGCCGCGCGGTTAACCGGAATCGGGTTCCGGTGGCCGTTGCAGGCCACCGGCGTCCCGTGATCACACCGTTTTCATAGCAAGGAACTGTCCCATCCTTACGTATTCATCTCCTGCATTCCGGGCTGCAGCTGGCGCGCTGGCGTTGGCATTGGCATTGGCCAGCACCGATGTCGCCCATGCCAAAGATTCCGTTGCCCAGCCGGTTGCGGCCGTCGATGAGCTTCCGCAAGGCCAGGAAGTGTCCGACACCGTGATCGAGCTGGCGGGTTGGGTTGTCGCAAGCAAGGACAGCCAGGGCTACCCGTTCGCGGTGCTGGACAAGGCCGCGGCCCAGATTCTGGTATTCGGTGGTGACGGCAAGCTTCGCGGCGCGGCGCCGGCACTGATCGGCTCGGCCACCGGCGATCATTCGGCCCCCGGCGTTGTCGGTCTTGCGCTTCGCGCGATTCCCGGACGCGATCGCACAACACCTGCCGGTCGCTTCATCGGCGGCTACGGCC
>NZ_QAIW01000260.1:13014-14182 GCF_003061285.1 Stenotrophomonas sp. HMWF003
GCTGTGGGTGGACTACGAGTCGGCCGTTTCCCTGCATCCGACCCCGCCTGGCACTCCGGCCGAAAAGCGCGCCGAACGCCTGGCCTCGCCGTCGCCCGACGACAACCGCGTTACCCACGGCTGCATCAACGTCTCTTCCGGCTTCTACGATCAGATCGTCCGCACCACGTTCGAGCGCGGCGGAGTGTTCTACATCCTGCCCGACAAGGCGACGATCGCCGAGACCTTCCCGGCCTTCGCGGAGAGTCGCGCGGCTGCGCAGGGCGGCGACGGCAAGCAGGTACGTTCCGCGCGCAAGTAAGGCACGCATCGCCGTGTTGCCGTATGCCCGCCTGACGGTGTATTGAAGGTCGCACGCAGCGCATTCCGCCCTGCCTGGCAGAGGAAGCGCCATGAAACTTGTCGCCGCACAACTGCGTGCGCTTGCCGGTGATATCGACGGCAACATTCAACGGCACATCGCGGTCATCGAACGTGCCGCGTCCGACGGCGCGGCGGTGGTGGTCTTCCCCGAGCTCTCGCTCACCGGTTACGAACCCCGCATGGCGCAGCGGCTGGCGATGTCCTGCGACGATCCGCGTCTGGAAGTATTCCAGGCCCTCAGCGACCGGGACCAGATGCTGATCGCGGTCGGCGCACCGCACAGAGGCCAAGAGGGCATCGAGATCGGCATGTTCGTGTTCCGCTGCGGGGAAGTGCCAGTGGTGTACGCCAAGCAGATGCTGCATGCCGACGAACAGCCGTACTTCCATCCGGGCGACCGGCCCATGGTCTTCCCGCTGCACGGTGCAGTGATCGCGCCGGCCATCTGCTACGAATCGCTGCAGACCGCGCACGCCGATGCCGCAGTGGCGCGTGGCGCTACGGTCTACCTGGCCAGCGTGGCCAAGGCCGCGCGGGGCGTCGATACCGGCTACCGGCATTACCCTGCCATCGCGCAGCACCACGGGCTGACCGTGATGATGGCCAATGGTGTAGGACCGGCCGATGATTTCGTCATGGCGGGCCGTTCTGCCGTGTGGCGCACTGACGGCACCTGCGTGTGCAGCGCTGATGCCGAGGGCGAGGCGCTGGTGGTGTACGACCTGGCCACGCAGGTGGGCGAGGTACTGCCGATGGGCGACGCTGTGGGCGCGGCACACGACCGCTGAAGCGCTCGATGTCCGAG
>NZ_QAIW01000260.1:14192-20853 GCF_003061285.1 Stenotrophomonas sp. HMWF003
CGTACGTGACCGCCATACCATGCTGGGCGCGCGCGACCGGACCCGCGCGGTGTCTAAGGCGATTACCCTGCGGGTGATCTGAAGGCGGATGCAGGAACTACAACGTGGTGCTGTCCACCAGCTGCCGCCCGGCCTGGGTCAGGTCGATGTCGCCGTCTTCGGCCTGCGCGGCGTAGCCGGCGGCAACCGCCCAGTTCGCCTCGGCGTCCGATACCGGGCGGGTGGCGTTGATGTCATCCAGGATGCGGCGTTGCTCGGCGGTCAGGCTCACGTGGTCGGCCCGCTCGATCCCATCGCGGCACCGCCCTGCCTGGCACGGATTGCGCGGCGGTGGTTTACCCACCACACCAGCCCGGGCAGCCCATACAGCAGGGCCCCGACCAACAGAAATATCTTGAATGCGGTATTCATGGTGTGCCTTCGATAGCAGCCTGCCGGGCGTCCGACGGAGGGAAGGCGGAATGATCTTCCCAGGCGACAGCTGCAGTTCAGCAGATGGCACGTGAAGCCGCTGTCCATCCGAAGCGGCAATGCCGTGACGCGGACCACAACGGTCGCACACTTCATGCCCAGCCCACACACGCTTTGTACCCTCGTTGCCTGCGCCCCACTGGAGCAACGATGCGCCCGGATACACCGATTTCCTCTTCTGCCAACGCGCCCTCACCGGCCCGTCGGCTGCGTCGCTGGCTGGTCCGCCTGCTGCTGCTGGCCATCTGCGTGGTGGCCGTGGGCGCCCTGTGGAACAGCCGCTGGGCGCAGGTGCCGCGGGCGATGTGGACACTGGCGCGGATGCCGCCGCCCCCTGCACTGCCTGTTCCCGTGGACGGGGTGACGGCCCGGCGCATTGCCGATACGTTTGGCGCACCCCGTGGCCGCGACCGCACCCATGCCGGCATCGACATCTTCGCCAGGCGTGGCACGCCGGTGCGCAGCGTGGGCGACGGGGTCGTGGTGGATGTCCGCGAGGGCGGGCTGGGCGGTCGGCAGGTGTGGGTGCTGGGGCCGGCCCGGGAGCGCTATTACTACGCCCATCTGGAGGGATGGCGCGACGGCCTGGTGCGCGGCGAGGTGGTGGCGGCCGGCACCGTGCTCGGGTACGTGGGCGACAGCGGCAATGCCAAGGGCAGGCCGCCGCACCTGCATTGGGGCATCTACGGGGCCGACGGGGCTTACGACCCGCTGCCCTTGCTGCGTGCGTGGACGCCGGCCCCACGCACAACCCCGGCCGCGCGGCGATGACGCTGGGCGTGCGCTAGCGGGTCGCGGGCGCGCCGGTTCCCGCTGCCAACGTGTCGCCAAACAGCTGCAGCGCCTGCGCGATGGCCGCTGCGTGGGCTGCGGCCTGGGGCGCCTCCGGTGGGCACAGCGTGGCCAGGCGCTGGCGGCCGAGCGGCGTGCAGGCGGCCAGGAATTCGTAGTGGCCTACATCGGGCAATGTACGCAGCGTCGCCTGCGGTGCGAGCGCTGCCAGCACCTCGCCATTGGTGGAGGGCGGCGCCACCGCATCGGCGTCGCCGAGCAGAATCGACACCGGCTGCGGCAGTGCGCGCAGTTGCGTCGGCGTAAAGGCCTGCACGATGGCCGGTGCCATCAGGAAGGCGGCCCGCACACCGGGCACGCGATGGTCATCGCCTGCCTGCGCCATGTAAGGCGCCAATGCGGGCGTCGCTGCGGCATCGATGCGGGCCTGCAGCGTGGACGCAGGCATTTCCAGTTGCGGCTGGCACACCCCGTCATCCGGGGTGGCGCGGCAGAACGCCAGCAGGTGGGCCATGTCCACGCGGGCACCGGCGGAGGCCAGCGCAGTGAAGCCGCCGGCGGAGAAACCGGCCACTCCCAGCCGCGTGGCATCCACGTGAGCGCCGAGCTGCGGGTCGGCCTGCACGGCAGCCAGTGCGGCCTTGAGGTCCTCGGCGCGTTCCCAGATCAGGATGCTGCCGGCCAGCGTCATCGGCTCCACGCCGTTGTTGCCCGGGTGGTCCACGGCGATCACCAGGTAGCCGGCCCGCGCCATGGCAATGCCGAACCAGCCCATCATCCGCGCGCTGCCGCCATTGCCGTGCGACAGCAGCAGGGTGGGCAGGGCACCCGGCGCGATCGGGGCGTCGATGGCGGCGCTGCCGACGTCGAACAAGGGGGCGTCCGGGGGCCCGATGGTGATGGGCCGTTCGCGGGCGCCGGGCACGGCCGGGTACCACACGGTGTAACGCAGTCCGTCGTGCTGCGCGGCATCGCGCACCGCACCGCTGGCACTGCGGGTCTGCCCATGGCGCTCCCCGACGACCGTCGGCGCGGGGGCCGCCAGCGAGGCGGCGCTGGCCATGCAGAGCAGCAGAGTCAGGTAACGGGCGGGCAGTGGCATGGGCGGTCTCTCATGTAGGGTCGGTGTCGGCCAGCGGCAGCCAGATTTCCATGCCGCCGTGGCCGGTGTGCGCGTCAAAGCGTGCGTCGTAACGTTCCAGCTCCGGCGCATCGGCCAGGCTCAGGCCCGACGCGGGCAGGTAGTGGTTCAACAGCCAGTACCAGGTGGAGCGGATCGCCGAGATGTGGCCGGCGTGCCACGCCACCACGTAGCGGTGGGCGGGAATGCGCACGGCCTGCCAGCCATCCGGCAGCGCCGCGAAGCCGGTCACGCCGATACCGGCGATGTAGTCGAAGCTGCCGTCCTCGTCGCTGTTGCAGCACACCCCGTAGCTCACCTCCGGTGCGGTGGGGCATTGCTGTGCCAGCCGTTGCCATTGCGAAGGAATGGCGGCCACCGAATCGCCGTGGTGGCGCGCACCGATGCCGGCCACCAGCAAGGTGTCGGCGCTGACGATGCGCGGGGGGTGCGCGCAGGGCAGGGCATCGTCGTGCAGCTTGATCGCCTCCACCAACGCGATGCTGCCCAGTCCCTGCGCGCGCACCTGCTCCGGCGGCCGGCCGAACTGCTCGGAGAACGCGCGGGTGAAGGTGGGGTGTGAGGCATAGCCTGCCTCCAGCGCAACCTGCAGGATGTCGGGCGCGCCGCCGGCCAGTTGCCGCGCCGCTTCGCTCAGGCGTCGCCCGCGCAGGTAGCGCACCAGCGACGTGCCGGTGCTGGCCTGGAACAGGCGTGACAGGTGGAACGGCGACACCCCCACCACGCGTGCCACGTCGGCCAGTGCGATCGGCGCGGCGTGGTGGCTTTCGATGTACCACAGGGCCCTGCGTGCCGCGCTCATGCCGCCTTCCGGATCGGGACAGGCACGCAGCGTAGCCCAGCATCGCCACGGCCGCTTGGCCGTTCTTGCTACAGCGTGAGGTTCAACGACACGAACAGACTGCGCCCGGGCGCCGGCGAGAACATCGGCTGGTCATCGCCGCCCCAGAAGAAATTGTCGTACCACGCGTAGGCGTAGGTGCGGCCGGTAAGATTTTTCACCTGCAGGTCCACGCTGAGCCGGTCCGACAGCGCGTAGCCGGCGCTGGCGTCCAGCACGGCGAAGCCGCCATAGCGTCCGTGCTGGTTGCTCTCTTCCACGTAATAGTCGCCCTGCCGACGGCCCTGAATGCCGAAGCGCCAGCGTGCATCGGGGCGGTAGTCGGCCCCGATGTTGGTGATGTGGCGTGGCGTGGCCAGCACCTCGTTGCCGGCCAGTGAGCGGCCGTCGGCAGTGAATGCGCTGACCACCTTGGCCTGCTGGATGGCGTGCGATGCCCAGAGCGTCCAGTGCGCACTCAGGCGGGCGTTGACCTGCAGGTCCACCCCGCGTCGCCGGGTCTGGCCCAGGCCGACGGTGGTGCCGGTGGCGGGCATGTTGGCCACTTCATCGGTGGCATCCTGCTGCCAGACAGCGACACGGGCCTGGGTGCCGTCGGCCGGGCTGAAGCTGATGCCCAGTTCCTTGCCGGTGTTGATCGACGGGCGGAACGCGGCCTGCCCGGGGATGAGGTAAGCCGGGGCGGTGGACCCGGTCAACAGCTGGAAGGTGCGGCCCCAGTTGGCGTACACGTTGAGCGAGGGAGTGAACGCATACGCCACGCTGAGTTTGGGTTGGTCTATCCAGCCGGAGCGCTGCAACGGTGCGCGGATGCCCCCGGGCAGGTGGGTGTCGCCGGAGAACCGATCCACGCGCCACGCCGGAATGATCGTCAGCGCCGGTGTCGGCTGGATCACGGCCTGCAGGTAGCCGCCGACGTTGTCCAGGGAATAGCGGTCATCATTCTGGATGCGCGCCGGTACCGCGTCGAAGTCGGTCGGGATGCCGTAGGCGTAACGCAGTCGTCGGTACGCATTGTCCTGCTGCTCGGCGTTGATGCCGCCGGCCACGCTGAGCCGCTCGCTGGCGCGCCAGGTGAGGGTGCTCAGCAGCCCGGTCTGCCGTTCGTCCCACTGCCGGCGCTGACGCGGCGCGTTGCCGGGCCGGTAATCGGTGAAGGTCACCTGGCGGTCGTCCTCGTACCGGTTGTAGTACAGCCGGTTGCTGAGCTGCAGGGTGTCGGTGAGGCGCAGGTCCAGGTGCGCGCCCAGGGTGCGCATGTCGCGCACATCGCCATCGTTGGCATTCTTGCGCGGCGATGCGCGCCGTGCGCTGGCCAGTTCGGTGGCGGTGAGAAAGCCGGGTTCGTCGGCAACGTGGTGGTACACGCGTGCGACCAGACCGGCCTTGAGCACATCCTCGTCGCTGCCGATGAACCATTTGCCGCCCAGCGAATACTTGCGCGACCGGTCGTGGTCGCGATAGCCGTCCGAGGCCTGGGTGCCGATGAAGTAGTTCTGCGCCACGCCGTTGGCTTCGCGGCCGACGGCGAGCTGCACCTCGCGGCTGTCGAAACTGCCGTAGCTGAGCCGGGCATCGGTGTAGGTGCCCCCCTGGCGGGTGCCGACGTTGATGTTGCCGCCGATGTTGTGCAGGCCGTAGCGCGGGTCGTTGGTGCCGCGCACTACTTCGATGTAGTCGATGTCCAGCGGGAAGATCATGTCCACGAAGCGCTGGTTGCCGCTGTTGACGTTGCTCGGAATGCCGTCGATCAGGATCTTGATGCCGTTGATGTAGCCCTCGCCGTTGAACGCACGGAAGCTGGCCTTGCCGGACTCGGCACCCTGCCGGGTTTCGGTGAGCTGGATGCCCGGCATCTGCCCCAGCAGTTCCCAGCTGTTGCCGACATTCTTGTCCGCGATCTGGTCGGCAGCCAGCACATCCACCGAGGTCAGCACCTGGCGTGACGCCAAGGGGCCGGTGCTGCCCTTGCGGGCGTCCACGCTGCCGAGCGTGACGGCCGAGGGAGAGGGCGGGCTGGCCGCCGCGTCGGGTGCGCACAGCGTGGCCAGCAGGGCGGAGGCCAGGGCGTGGGTTTTCATGAGGAAGGGGCGTCAAACAGTCTTGGGGTCGGAATGATATAACATTGCATTCAATGTAGCTGGTCAGGGGTGCCGCCGTCCCAACGGGCCTGCAAGGCGACGTCATCCCGTGCCGGTTTGCGTGTGCAGGCTCACGCCGCCCCGCGCAGCCACGCCGTGATCGCCTCATGCAGGCGCGGGTGCGCGGGCACCGTGATGCCGAACGCATCGCGCAGCACGCTCAGCACATCGTCGGCGTCGTTGAGCAGGCGGCGTTCGCTGGGCTGCCCGCGGCGGTGCACGGTGTAGGCGCCGGCACCGAGCGTGCGGCGTCCGTCCGGCACGGCCAGGGCAACCCGTAGCTGTCCGGGAAAGGACGAATGTGGGTGCGTGCACACGTACCAGTTGCCCACCTCATGGTCGATGGCCGCCTGCACCTGCAGGTCGAAGTGGTAGAGCGGCCGCCACTCGCCGGCGATGTCCACCTGCAGCAGGAACTGGTCGTGCTGCGGGTCCAGCCGGTAGTGCTCGTGCGGCGTGGCCTGGGCGAAACGATGGTCCAGCCGCAGCGGGCCGGTAGGGGTGTTGCCGCCAAAGCCGACGTCGGCGATGTAGTCCACCGCGTCGATGCGCACCAGCACCAGCATGTGGGTGCGCGCGGTGGGGGCGTCATCGGTGCGTCCCATGACCACACGCGCGGCCAGGGCGCGGGCATCGAAGCCGAGGTGCTGCAGCAGCGCCAGGAACAGTCCGTTGAGCTCGTAGCAATACCCACCGCGTCCTTCGCGCAGCAGCTTGTGCGCCACGCTGGGCAGGTCGATGGCCACCGCATCGCGCAGCAGCGTGGTGAGCGTCTCGAACGGGAACGTGGCGTTGTGACGTTCCTGCAGCAGTGCCAGCGTGGCCAGGGTAGGGGGCGGTGGCGCCGCCACGCCGAGGCGGGCCAGGTAGTCGCGACAGGTTTCCGGGTCCATGGGCAGGGGCCGTGCGGGAAGGTGGGGCCACTGTGATGGCTCAACCGTGGTTGAGGTCAAGCGGGGGCGATCGAACGCTGAATCGCGCCCGCGGAATGCCCGCCACCGTCATCGTGCCGTCGCTTCTGCCCGCTACAAGGGGCAGGCAGGGCAGCGGGTCGCGGCCACCGCGAAAAAATTCCCTAAAGACCACGCGTTTCCGGCCGATACCGATGCGTCATTCCGCCTGGAGCATGTGATGTCGGCCGTCCCCCGCCGCCCGTTGTCTTCGTTCGCCCGCCTGGGTGAGCGCGTTGTCCTGCCTTGGTTCACCGGTGCCGCCGCGTCGGCGCGCCGCCTGAGTGTCGCACGCAAGCTCAAGGCCGCGCTGCTGGTCTGCGGC
>NZ_QAIW01000261.1:0-1256 GCF_003061285.1 Stenotrophomonas sp. HMWF003
CCACCACCTGCTGCTGGCCGACCAGTTCGTCCACTTCCAGCGCGATCTTCTGGCCATCGCCTTCGACCACCACCACCAGCGAGTCGTCCTTGGTGCGCCCGCCGAACCCGTAGTACTCGCTGAGCGAGAGGATCGGCAGGTACTCGCCACGGACGCGCAGCACGCGGCCTTCGCCGGCCATGGTGCGCACGTCCTCGGGCTGCGGCTGCAGCGCCTCCAGCACGTAGGCCAGCGGCAGGATCACCGTTTCACCGGCCACCGCCACGGTCATGCCGTCGAGGATGGCCAGGGTCAGCGGCAGCCGGATCAGCACGCGGGTGCCATTGCCGGCCTTGCTTTCCAGCTGTACTTCGCCGCCCAGTGCCTGGATGTTGCGGCGGACCACGTCCATGCCCACGCCACGCCCGGACAGGTCGGTAACCGCGTCGGCGGTGGAGAAGCCCGGCTGGAAGATCAGGTCCCAGACCTGCGCGTCGGTGGGGTTGTCGGGCACGCTCAAGCCGCGCTCGAGGGCCTTGGACAGGATCTTGTCGCGGTTCAGGCCGCGGCCGTCGTCGCTGACTTCGATGACGATGTGGCCGCCCTGGTGCGAGGCCGCCAAGGTGATCGTGCCGGTCTCGTCCTTGCCCGCATCGCGGCGGACGTCGGGCATTTCCAGGCCGTGGTCGATCGAGTTGCGGACCAGATGCACGAGCGGATCGGCGATCTTCTCGATCAGGCCCTTGTCCAGCTCGGTGCCTTCGCCGATGGTGCGCAGGCGAACGTGCTTGCCCAGCCGCGAGGACAGGTCACGGACCAGGCGCGGGAAGCGGCGGAACACCGCGTCCACCGGCAGCATGCGCACGCCGATGACCGCTTCCTGCAGGTCGCGGGTGTTGCGTTCAAGCAGGTCCAGGCCGGCGAACAGCTGTTCGGCATGCACCGGGTCCAGGGCGTGCGACACCTGCTTGAGCATGGCCTGGGTGATGACCAGTTCGCCGACCAGGTTGATCAGGGCATCGACCTTTTCCACGGCGACGCGGATCGAGGTTTCTGCTTCGTGTGCGGCCGGGGCAGCGGCGGCGACAGGTGCCGCCGCAGCTGCAGGTGCCGGGGCGGCCACCGGGGCCGCTGGCGCGTGGGTGGCCAGGCTGGGGGGGGCGGCCGGACGGATGTCCAGTTCGCAGTCGTCCACGACCCAGGCGAAGGTGTCTTCGATCTTGCTGCGCGGCACCTTGCCGACCAGGCCGAGGTCCCACGCCAGGTGGGCTTCAAGC
>NZ_QAIW01000262.1:0-3073 GCF_003061285.1 Stenotrophomonas sp. HMWF003
GGCCAACCGGCGTCAGCAGTTGAAGTTGACCTTGACCTTGACCTTGACCTGAAAAAGTTGCCGAAAAAAACAAACAATCTCTAAAGAATCTGCGCAGTAACCGCAACGAAATGGCACACGCTGCCGCCGATCACGAACAGATGCCAGATCGCGTGCGAATAGCGGATCGACTCGCGGTGGTAGAAATAGGTGCCCAACGTATAGGACAGCCCGCCGGCCAACAGCCAGCCCAGCGTCCAGCCGTCGATCGACGCCCACATCGGCTTGATCGCCACCATCACCATCCAGCCCATCGCGATGTAGATGATCGTCGACAGCAGCTTGAAGCGGCCGGTAAAGAACAGCTTGAAAATCACCCCGGCCAGCGCCAGCGCCCAGATCGCCGTGAACATCCCCCAGCCCCACGGACCGCCGCGCAGGCCGATCAGCGTGAACGGCGTATACGTGCCCGCGATCAACAGATAGATCGCGCAATGGTCGAACACCTTCAACCGCCCCTTCGCCACCGGGTGCTGGATCGCGTGGTACAGCGTCGACGCCGTATACAGCAGCAACAGCGCCACCCCGAACACGATCGCGCTGGCCAACTGCCAGCCGTCGCCGTAGATCGCGGCAAGGGTGATCAGCACCGCACTGGCGGCGAGCGCGGCAACCGCGCCCAACCCGTGGGTCAGGGCGCTGGCGATTTCTTCACGAACGGAAGCAACTGTAGTCATGGCCATCGACAGTGCGGGGAGGGGGACCCGCTCCCCCCTATCATCGCCGCGTTGGCACGCGCATGCACGCGTGCCTGTTCAGCCGGTGTCTCAGGACACCGAAATGCTGTGTGCCGCCTCGCGCGTGGCCGCGAACCGCACGTCCGGCGCGCGCTCCTGCGCCAACTGCAGGTTGACCCGGGTCGGCGCCAGGTACACCAGGTGGCCGGCCGCATCGATGCTCAGGTTGCCCGCGTTCTTCTCGCGGAACTCCTCCAGCTTCTTTTCGTTGCTGCAGCTTACCCAGCGCGCCGTGGTCACGCTCACCGGCTCGAAGGTGGCTTCCACCCCGTACTCGTCCTTCAGACGGTAGGCCGCCACGTCGAACTGCAGCACACCCACCGCGCCCAGGATCAGGTCGTTGCTCATCAGCGGGCGGAAGAACTGGGTGGCGCCCTCTTCGGACAGCTGCGCCAGGCCCTTCTGCAGCTGCTTGAGCTTCAGCGGATCGCGCAGGCGTGCGCGACGGAACAGTTCCGGGGCGAAGTTCGGAATGCCGGTGAAGCTCACCGCTTCGCCTTCGGTGAAGGTGTCACCGATGGAGATCGTGCCGTGGTTGTGGATACCGATCACATCGCCCGGCCACGCCTCGGCGGCGATCTCGCGGTCGCTGGCCATGAAGGTCAGCGCGTTGGCCAGCTTCATCTCCTTGCCGGTGCGCACGTGGAAGGTCTTCATGCCGGCCACGAAACGCCCCGAACACACCCGCATGAAGGCCACGCGGTCGCGGTGCTGCGGGTCCATGTTGGCCTGGATCTTGAACACGAAACCGGTCAGCTTGTTTTCCTGCGGGGCGATCACCCGGCCGGTGGTGGCGCGCGGCTGCGGCGACGGCGCGTGCTCGACGAAGAAGTCCAGCAGCGGCTGCACGCCGAAGTTGTTCACGCCCGAGCCGAAGAACACCGGGGTCTGCTTGCCGGCCAGGTAGGCCTCCAGGTCGAACGGATGGCTGGCGCCCTGCACCAGTTCCAGTTCGTCGCGCAGGTCGGCCAGCATGCGCTCGCCGATCTTCCCGGCCAGGCCCGGCGAATCGATCGACGGGAAAATGGTCGAATCCTGGCGGGTGAAGTTGCGGCCCTGCTCGTACAGGTGCACTTCGCCGCTGATCAGGTGGACCACGCCCTTCAGGCGCTGGCCCATGCCGATCGGCCAGGTCACCGGGGCGCACTGGATGCCCAGCACGCTCTCCACTTCGTCCAGCAGGTCGATCGGCTCCTTGCCTTCGCGGTCCAGCTTGTTGATGAAGGTCATGATCGGCGTGTCGCGCAGGCGGCACACTTCCATCAGCTTGATGGTGCGCTCTTCCACGCCCTTGGCCACGTCGATCACCATCAGCGCCGAGTCCACCGCGGTGAGCACGCGGTAGGTGTCCTCGCCGAAGTCGGCGTGGCCGGGGGTGTCGAGCAGGTTGACGATCTTGCCTTCGTACGGGAACTGCATCACCGAGGAGGTGACCGAGATCCCGCGCTCCTTTTCCAGCGCCATCCAGTCGGAGGTAGCGTGGCGGGCGGCCTTGCGGCCCTTCACCGAGCCGGCCATCTGGATCGCACCGCCGAACAGCAGCAGCTTTTCGGTCAGCGTGGTCTTGCCGGCGTCAGGATGGGAAATGATGGCGAAGGTACGGCGGCGCGCAGCTTCGGTAGCGACTTCGGACATGGCGTGACGCGCCCGCCCGGGGCGCTTTTCATGGAGATAAGCCGCCCAGTATAGCGGGGGTGGGCGGCGGCCGGGGTCAGGGCTGCCCGGTGGTGCCGCTGGCGGCGGCCTCGCGGGCGAAGTGCAGCTCGCCCTGCGGGGTCACGATGCGCACCGGCACCGAGCGCAACTGCATGCCGCTGTTGGCCTGCACCACGAAGTGAAGGTGCGGGGCGGTGCTGTAGCCGGTATTGCCCGACAGCCCGATGCGCTGCCCGGCGTCCACCCGCTGGCCGCTGCGCACCAGCACGCCGTTGGCCTGCAGATGGGCGTACACCGCCATGCTGCCGTCCTCGTGCAGGATCCGGATGAAGTTGGCCCGGTCACGGTCGCGCTGCGGGTCCAGGCCGTGGTCAACGAAGGTGCCCTGCACCTGCATCACCCGGCCGGCCCGCGCGGCCAGCACCGGGGTGCCCTCGGGGAGGGCGAAGTCGATGGCATCGCGGTTCTCGGCATCGGTATGGCTGAAGCGGCCCTGCGGGGCCTGGCTGACCTGAAAGCCCCGGGCGTCGAACGGCAGCGCGTAGGCCACGTCCTGCGGGGTGGCGCCCGGGTCACCGGGCACGGCGTCCAGCAGCACGTCCAGACGCGGCACGTCGCCGGGCAGCTGCAGGCGGCTCACC
>NZ_QAIW01000263.1:0-2094 GCF_003061285.1 Stenotrophomonas sp. HMWF003
GACCCGCATCCAGAGTTGAACGCCGCGTTCAGCCCGTTGAGCAACAGGCTGAGCATCAGTACCACGCGCAGGAGCAGGCCACCGGGGGTCATGGGCGTCACCCTAGCGCCAAAACCGGGCGCCCGCACCTGTGGCTGAACGCGGCGTTCAACTCTGGATGCGGGTCCGTGTGGACGCAGGAGGACATCAGCCTTCCTCGCGCACGATCTCGACCAGGCGCTCGCCGTAGCGGGCGAGCTTGGTGCCGCCAATACCGCCGACCTTGCCAAGCGCGTCGATGCTGGTGGGGCGCTGTTCGGCGATGTTGCGCAGGGTGCTGTCGTGGAAGATCACAAACGCCGGTACGTTCTGTTCCTTGGCCAGTTCGGCGCGCAGGCTGCGCAGCGCGTTGAACAGGACCAGATCCTCGGGCAGCACGGACAGGCCGGTACGCTGGCCGCTGCGGTCGCGCTCGCGGGTCTTGGGGCTTTCGCGGCGCATCATGACCTTGCGCTGGCCCTTGAGGACCTCGCGGCTGCCATCGGTGAGGCGCAGGCCGCCGTAGGCTTCGGTGTCCACTTCGAGCAGGCTGGCGGCCACCAGCTGGCGGAACACGCTGCGCCAGGTGCGGGCGTCGAGGTCCTTGCCGATGCCGTAGGTGCTCAGTTCGCTGTGGCCGAACTGGCGGATCTTGTCGTTCTCGCCGCCGCGCAGGATGTCGATCAGGTGGCCCACGCCGAAGCGCTGGCCGCTGCGGTAGACGCAGCTGAGCGCTTTCTGGGCGGCCACGCTGGCGTCCCAGGCGTCGGGCGGGACGAGGCAGTTGTCGCAGTTGCCGCAGGGCTGGGGATAGGTTTCGCCGAACCCGGCCAGCAGCACCTGGCGCCGGCACTGCATGGATTCGCAGTAGCCGAGCAGGTGGTCCAGCTTGTTGCGTTCGAGGCTTTTGCGTTCTTCGCCGGCCTCGGACTGTTCGATCATCTGCTTGAGCAGCACGACGTCGCCCAGGCCGTAGCAGAGCCAGGCTTCGGCGGGTTCGCCGTCGCGGCCGGCACGGCCGGTTTCCTGGTAATACCCTTCCATGGACTTGGGCAGGTCGGTGTGGGCGACGAAGCGGACGTCGGGTTTGTCGATGCCCATGCCGAAGGCGATGGTGGCGCACATGACGATGCCATCCTCGCGCAGGAAGCGGCGCTGGTTGGCGGCGCGCACTTCGGCGGGCAGGCCGGCGTGGTAGGGCAGGGCGTTGAGGCCTTCCTTGCAGAGGAACTCGGCGGTTTCCTCGACTTTGCGCCGTGACATGCAGTAGACGATGCCGGCTTCCTGGCGGTGGACCTTGAGGAAGTCGAGCAGCTGGCGCTTGGCGTTGTCTTTCTGGACGACGGTGTAGCGGATGTTGGGCCGGTCGAAGGAGCTGACGAAGTGCTGGGCGCCGGTCAGGTCGAGGCGTTCGGCGATTTCGCGCTGGGTGGGCGGGTCGGCGGTGGCGGTGAGGGCGATGCGCGGGACGTCGGGCCAGCGTTCGTGGAGGACGGTAAGCTGGCGATATTCAGGCCGGAAGTCGTGGCCCCACTGGGAGACGCAGTGGGCTTCGTCGATGGCGAACAGGGCGATGCGGCTGCGCGAGAGCAGGGACAGGAAGCGGCCGGTGAGCAGGCGCTCTGGAGCGACATAGAGCATGTCGAGCTCGCCGGCGAGCAGTTCGCGTTCGACCCGGGCGGCGGTGTCGCCATCGAGGGTGGAATTGAGGAATTCAGCGCGCACGCCCAGCTGGCGCAGGGCTTCGACCTGGTCCTGCATGAGGGCGATGAGGGGGGAGATGACGATGCCGGTTCCCTCGCGGAGCAGGGACGGTACCTGGTAGCACAGCGACTTGCCGCCGCCGGTGGGCATCAATACGAGCGCGTCATTGCCGGCAGCGACATGTTCAACGATCGCCTGCTGCGGACCGCGGAAATCGTCGTAACCAAAGATGCGGCTGAGCAGGTCGTGCGCGGGGCGGGAAGACATCGGACTAGTTTACCCCGCCACGCAGGCCGGCCGTGTCCTCCAACAGAGGATCAGTGGGTAGGGGCTTGCCCACTTGCCTCCCCAAGCCGAATCTCAAGCCGGAGC
>NZ_QAIW01000264.1:0-10525 GCF_003061285.1 Stenotrophomonas sp. HMWF003
GGGTAGTACTGGGTGGCGGTCACCTTGATGGTTTTCAGGCTGTTGCGCAGGCGCAGTTCGGCCGCGCGCAGGTCCGGACGTCGGCCGAGCAGGTCGGCCGGCAGGCCTTCGGCAACTACCGGGCTGCCCACACGCGCCAACTGCTGCGGCTCGTCGGACAGCGCCAGCGGCTGGCCGTCCAGCAGCACGGTCAGCGCATTGCGCGCGGCGACACGCTGCTGCTCCAGCGCACTCTGCGCGGCGCGTTGGGCCTCCAGGCTCTGGGCTGCCTGGCGTACCTCCAGGCGCGACACCGCCCCGGCGTCGAAGCGGGCCTGGACCAGCTCGCGGGTGCGCTGCAGGCGGTCCAGGTTGGCCTGGCCAGCGGCGATGGACTGGTTGAGGAACGCCAGCGTCCAGTACTGCGTGGCCACGTCGCTGATCACCAGCAGGGCGGTGTTCTGCAGGTCTTCCTGGCTGGCCTGGGCTTCCCACTGGGCGATGTCACGCTGGGTGCGCAGACGGCCCCACAGGTCGATCTCCCATTGCAGGGATACGCCGGCCGAGCTGCCGCGGTTCCAGTCCGCGCTCTGGTCGATCGGGCGGTTGCCGCTGCTGCTGACACTGCCCGAGGGCTGCGGCCACAGCGCGTTGTCGGCCAGCCCGGCCTGCAGGCGCGCGCGCTGCACGGCCAGCCCGGCCGAAACCAGATCCGTGTTGGCGACCAGGGCGCGGTCGATCACGCGGTCCAGGCCGGGGTCACCAAACTGGGTCCACCAGGCATCGCTGCGCACATCCGAGGTCGCCGCATGCGGCTGCTCGGTGACGGGTTCAGTGGGGGTGTTCAAACGGGCATCGCCACGGCCGTAGCTGGCCGGCACCGCCGGTGCATCGACCTGGTAGTGGCCGGTGCTGACACACGCCGACAGCGACACGGCGGCGGCGCAGGCCAGGGCCAGCGGACGCAGGTGGGCAAACAGGAAAGTAGGGGTCTTCATTCGCGCGCCAGCGCCTCCACGGGATCAAGTTGGGCGGCATTGCGCGCCGGCAGGAAGCCGAACGCCACGCCGATCAGGCTGGAGCAGGCGAACGCGGCCACGATGGATGCGGTCGAGAACAGCATCTGGAAGTCCGGAGCGAACTTGCCGAACAGCCAGCCGACCACCAGCGACAGGCCGACGCCGAGCAGGCCGCCGAGCAGGCAGACCAGCACCGCCTCGATCAGGAACTGCTGGCGGATGTCGCTCTGCCGCGCGCCCACCGCCATGCGCACGCCGATCTCGCGGGTGCGCTCGGTCACCGACACCAGCATGATGTTCATCACCCCGATGCCGCCCACCAGCAGCGCGATCGCGGCGATGGCGCTGATCAGCAGCGTCATCGTGCGGGTGGTCTGCTCGATGGTCTGGCGGATCTCGGCGCTGTTGCTGAGGAAGAAGTCCTCGGTGCCATGCCGCATGATCAGCAGCTTGGAAATCGCCGACTGCGCGGCATCCATCGGGGTGGCGTCATCCACGCGCACGGTGATGCTGGAAACATGGCTCTGGCCCAGCATGCGCGACATCACCGTGGTGTAGGGCACCCACACGCTCAGGCTGGTGCTGCCCCCGAAGCCGAAACTCTGCCGTTGCGCCACGCCGACCACGCGTACCGGCACGTTGCCCAGCAGGATCACCTGGCCCACCGGATCTTCGCCGTTGGGGAAGAACTGGGTGCGGGTGTTCTCATCGATGATCGCCACCTGGGCCAGGCTGCGCACCGCATCGGTGTCGAAGAAGCTGCCGGCGATCAGGGTGACACCCTTGACCCGGAAGAACTGCTCGCCCACGCCGTTGACCTGCGCGGTGGCCGACTGGTTGCGGTAGCGCGCGGTCACCGACGAGGACACGCTGGGCGTGGCACTGTCGATGTAGCTCTGCCGGCCCAGCGCATCGGCGTCACTGGCCTTGAGTGTCTGCACCCGCGCCGAGCGCATGTCGCCGAAACCGCGCCCGGGATACACATCGATGGTGTTGGTGCCCAGCGCGCTGATGTTCTGCAGGATCTGCTGCTGCGAGCCATTGCCCATCGCCACCACCGAGACCACCGAGGCGATGCCGATGATGATGCCGAGCATGGTCAGGAAGGTGCGCAGGCGGTGGGCGTTCATCGCCAGCAGCGCCATCCGGAACGCTTCGGTGAAGCGATCACGCGCGGCGCGCCAGCTGTGGCCCTTGCCGGCGGCCACGGTGGGCTGGCGCTGCGCGCGGTAGCTCGGTGCCTTGTCGTTGATACGGTCGGCGATGATCTCGCCATCGCGGATCTCGATGATGCGCTGGGCATGTTCGGCCACGCTCATGTCGTGGGTGACGATGATGATGGTGTGGCCTTCGGCATGCAGCTCGCCGAGGATGCCCATCACTTCCTCGCCGGATTTGGTATCCAGCGCACCGGTCGGCTCATCGGCCAGGATTACCTCGCCGCCGTTCATCAGCGCACGCGCGATCGACACGCGTTGCTGCTGGCCACCGGAGAGCTGGCCGGGCTTGTGGTTCATGCGGTCGCCCAGGCCGAGCCGCTGCAGCAGCTGTTCGGCGCGCGCGGTGCGCACCGGGCCGGGGCTGCCGGCATATACCGCCGGCACGGCCACGTTGCCGCGCGCGTCCAGGTCGCCCAGCAGGTGGTAGCGCTGGAAGATGAAACCGAAATGCTCGCGGCGCAGCTCGGCCAGTTCGTCGGGCAGCATGCTGCCGGTTTCGCGGCCGGCCACCTGGTAGCTGCCGCGGGTGGGGCGGTCCAGGCAGCCGAGGATGTTCATCAGCGTGGATTTGCCCGACCCGGACTGGCCGACAATGGCGACGATCTCGCCGGCGGCGATGTCCAGGTTGACGTCGCGCAGCACCGCGATGGTTTCATCGCCCGCTGGAAACTCGCGGCGCAGGTCACGCAGGCGCAGCAGCGGCGTGCCGGTGGATGCCGGGGTCATCGACGCGGTCCGCCCATGCCCGGGCCACCGATCCGCATCTGCGCACCGCCGCGGCCGCCACTGCCGCTGCCGCCGGCGGCAGCGCCACCTTCACCCACCACCACCTTCTCGCCTTCCGTCAGCCCGGACAGCACTTCGGCCGTGGCGCCGTTGTTGATGCCGATCTTGACCTTGCGCGGCGTGGGCATGCCGTCGGCATCGGCCACGCGCACCATGTACTGGCCATCGCGGGTCTTCGGGCCCAGCGCCACGGCCGGAATGGTCAGCACGCCCTTGGCCTGCTTGAGCATCACCGACACCTGCGCGGTCATGTCGATGCGCAGCGTGCCGTCGGGGTTTTCCACGTCGAACAGCGCGTTGTAGTACACCGCGCTGCTGGCGCTGGAACTGGACGAACTGGAACTGGATGCGCTGTCGTTGGCGATCGACGACGGTGCCGGGTTCACCTGCCGCAGGGTGGCGTGGTACTTGCGGTCCGGCTCGCCCAGCGTGGTGAAGTACACCGGCATGCCGGCCTTGATCTTCACCACGTCCGCCTCGGACACCTCGGCGTTGACCGTCACCAGGTCCAGCCGCGCCAGCATCACGATGGTCGGTGCGGTCTGGTTGGCGTTGACGGTGCGGCCTTCTTCGGCCACCACCGCCACCACGGTGCCGTCCATCGGCGCGGTGATGCGGGTATAGGCCAGGTTGGCGCGGGCGGTGCCCAGTTCGGTTTCGCGGCCCTTGATCTGCGCGTCGTAGGACTGGATCTGGGCACGCGCGGTTTTCAGCTTCGCATCGGCGGCGTCGTATTCGGCGCGCGAGGTGGCCTCGGCGGCGAGCATCTGCTGCTGGCGGGCGAATTCCAGTTCCGCCTCGCGCAGGCTGGCCTGCTGCACCGAGCGCTGGGCCTTGACCTGGTCCAGCGAGGCCTGCGCGTTGAGTACCTGGTTCTGCTGGGTGGTGGCGTCGATCTCGGCGATCAGGTCGCCCTGCTTGACGCTATCGCCCAGCTGGACCTTCAGCGACTTGATCTGGCCCGAGGCCTGCGCACCCACGCTGACCAGCTTGTAGGCGTCGATCACCCCGGTGGCTTCCACGGTCTGTTCGATGTCCCCGCGGCTGACCGGCGTGGTGGCCAGGGCCGGTGCGGCCGGCTTGCGCAGGGTCCATGCGACAATGGCACCCAGCACGGCAATCACGATGATCAACAGCAGCACGCGGCCGCGACGGGTGGTGGGCAGGCGGGGCTTCACGATGATCGTCTACTCGGCAGGCCGGCGTGCGGCGTTGTCAGCATTGTGAAGACCGCTACGCGAAGGCTCAACACTCGCCATGTGTCGCGGCGTAACCAGACCGGGGCCGGTGTGTGTCGTTGTGTGTCTGGTGCTGCGTTTGAAACATGCGTACGTAAACCACTGGATGCGGTTCAGCTCCCGACAGGGGATCATGGCCGCATGGAGACTCTCAACCCGATGCATCGACTGCTGATCGTCGACGACGACAACGACATCCGCCAGCTGCTGGCCGAACAGCTGGGCCGTGCCGGCTACCAGGTGAGCACGGCCAGCGATGGCCATGGCATGCGCCAGGTACTCGAACGCGAGCACGTGGACCTGATCGTGCTCGACCTCAACCTGCCGCGCGAAGACGGGCTCACCCTGTGCCGCGACCTGCGCGCGCGCTCCAACACGCCGGTGATCATGCTCACCGCACGCAGCGAGCCGATCGACCGCGTGCTGGGCCTGGAGATGGGCGCCGACGATTACCTGGGCAAGCCGTTCGAACCGCGCGAACTGCTGGCGCGCATCCGCAACGTGCTGCGTCGCACCGAAGCGCTGCCGGCCAACCTGGAGCCGCTGGCCATCCGCCGCGCCCGGTTCTCGCACTGGATCTTCGACCTGGAGCATCGCCACCTGCTCGATCCCGATGGCCGGGTGGTGGTGCTGTCCGGGGCGGAGTTCCGGCTGCTGCGGGTGTTTGTCGGGCATGCCAACAAGGTGTTGTCGCGTGAGCAGCTGGTGGCACTGAGCAGCGGCCGCAGCTACGAGTCGCAGGACCGCGCGATCGACCTGCAGGTGAGCCGGCTGCGCAACAAGCTGGCCGACGACGGCGGCAGCGACGGATTGATCAAGACCGTGCGCAACGAAGGGTATGTGCTGGCCACGGCAGTGACCCTGGAATGAATCGCCTGCGCCGCTTCTTCGCCTCGATGGTGGGGCGCCTGTTCGTGATCCTGCTGCTGGGCATGAGCGTGGCCGCGATCGGCGCGACCATGCTGGCCAGCTCAAAGCGCCAGCAGGAGTTCGAGCGGCAGAACCTCAACCGCATCGCCGACCGCCTGCAGGGTTACGTCAACCTGCTCGACGGCAATCCCGAGCTGCGCGACCGCCTGCTCGACAGCGGCGGCCCCAGCGTGCGGCGCTTGCCACCGGGCGCCCGGGTAGGGCGACCGGACGCGGCCTTGATGGAGGTGCTGGACGACCGCCCCGGGGCGGTGTCGAGCAGCCAGGTGGCCTTCACCTCCTTCCGTTCCTGCCTGCCGACATTGCCCGAGCTGCCGCACCCGAAGAAGCCGCGCAACGGCCCGCCGCGTGAACGCGACCCGGCCTTCATTCCGCCCCGCTGCCGCATGGTGTCGCTGCGCCTGAGCGACGGCACGCCGCTGCAGCTGGCGCTGGATTCGCCGGCGGTGGCGCACAACGGCATCCTGGCGGTGGACCCGCTGTTCCTGACCCTGCTGGTGCTGGCCATCGCGGTGCTGGCCTATATCGTGGCGCGCATGGCCAGCGCGCCGCTGCAGCGCCTGGCCGCGGCCGCGGCTGCACTGGGCGATGACCTGCAGGGCGCACCGATGCCGGTGACCGGGCCACTGGAAGTACGCCGCGCTGCGGAAGCCTTCAATGCCATGCAGAAGCGCCTGCAGCGCCATCTGGGCGAGCGCACCCAGATGCTGGCCGCCATCACCCATGACCTGCAGACCCCGGTCACCCGGCTGCGCCTGCGCCTGGAGAACGTGGCCGATGAGACGCTGCGCGAACGTCTGGTAGGCGACCTGGCCGCGATGCAGGCCCTGATCCGCGAAGGCCTGGAACTGGCGCGCAGTGCCGAGAGCGCCGAACAACGCGCGGCGCTGGACCTGGACTCGCTGCTGGAGAGCATCGTCGAGGATGCGGTGGAAGCCGGCGCCGACGTGCGTTTCGACAAGCCCAGCGGCGCGGTGCTGATGCTGCGTCCGCTGGCCATGCACCGGCTGTTCTCCAACCTGGTGGACAACGCGGTGACCTATGGCCAGTCGGCCCGGGTCAGCGTGGAGCAGGATGCCGAGCGGGTGGTGGTGCGCATCCGCGACAGTGGACCCGGCCTGGACGGGGACGAACTGGAGGCGGTGTTCGACCCGTTCGTGCGGCTGGAGACCTCGCGCTCGCGTGAAACCGGCGGCGCCGGCCTGGGCCTGACCATTGCCCGCGCGCTGGCCGAGAAGGACGGCGCGCGGCTGGTGCTGCGCAACCATCCGCAGGGCGGGCTGGAGGCGGTGGTGGAGTGGCCGGCCAGCCTGCGCGCAGCGGGCAGCCGCGGGGGCTGAGCGGTCTCGACACAAAGTGCTGCGGTTTTGCCTACTATGGGCAACCCCACCGCTTTCTCCCGCATGAGCGCGCCTTTGCCTGTCGGTTGCCATCCCGGTGCATCGCCGCCCGTCCCGCTGTTTCGTTCCCCTGGCCGGTCCTGACGGATGAGCCAAGGGGGGCGTGGTAGCCGGTGGCGGCCGGTACAACTGAACGTTATTCGACGCCTGGGCGCCGCCTTGCTGTGGCTGTGCCTGTGCGGGGTGTTGTCGTGGCCGCTGGCGGCCCAGGACGGACCACCGCCGCTGCGCGACTACGCCATCGACGTATGGACCTCACGCAATGGCCTGCCGCACAACTCGTTGCGCGACATCGCCCAAACCCCCGAGGGCCACCTGTGGTTCGCCACCTGGGAAGGGCTGGTGCGCTACAACGGGCTGGATTTCACCGTGTTCGACCGCAGTACCCGGCCGGGCCTGCGCGACAACGGCGTGGGTGCGCTGCTGGTCGACCGTAGTGGTGCGCTGTGGATCAGCGATTCGCGCGGCAACGTAACCCGGCGCGGCAGCGACGGGCGCTGGCAGGTCTACGAACACCAGGCCGGCACCCCGCAGGTGCTGATCCAGGCGATGCAGATGGACAGCCATGGCCGCCTGTGGCTGCTCTACGAAGGGCAGGGGATCGGCAGCCTGGTTCCGGATGGCGCCATCCAGTACCAGCCGCCCCCGCCCGAGGTGCCGATGGCGATGAGCTTCACCAAGCTGGTGGTGGACGCGCAGGACCGGGTCTGGGTAGGCACCCTGGACGGGCTGGTGGTGCGCGACACCGACGGTGTGCTGCGCCGCGCGCCGGACAGCTTCGGGCTGGGGCGCGGCCTGGTCTGGCCCTACCGCGGGCCGGACGGCGTGATGTGGATCGTGGCCTCCGAGCGCATCTACCGCATGCAGGACGGCGTGCCGCAGCTGCAGCACCGCCTGCCGGGCGTCATGCACATCACTGCGATGCTGCAGGACCGCCATGGCGACCTGTGGCTGGGCACCGAGAACCAGGGCCTGCTGCGCCTGTCGCGGCATGGCCTGGAGCGCCTGCCCACCGGGCTGTCGCTGCCCGGCGGGCGCGTGGTGAGCCTGCGCGAGGACGCCGAAGGCAGCATCTGGGTGGGCGCCAACGGCGGCCTGTACCGGCTGCGCGAAACCTTGTTCAGCAGCTTCACCGAACGCGACGGGCTCAGCGGCGACTACATCCGCACGGTGCTGGAGGACCAGCAGCGGCAGGTGTGGATCGGCAGTGCCAGCGGCCTGGACCGGCGCGATGTGCAGGGCCGGTTCTCACCGGTGACCCTGCGCAACAGCGGCGGCAAGACACCGTCGGTGCTCAGCCTGGCCCAGGGGCACGATGGCGACCTGTGGGTCGGCACGTTCGGCGACGGCGTGTTCCGGCTGGATGCCCAGGGCCGCACGCTGCGCAACTACGGCACTGCCGATGGCCTGCCCGGCGGCAACATCCGCGCCATCAGCGTCGACCGCGCCGGGGTGGTGTGGGCCGGTACCCAGAAGGGCGTGGTGCGCATCGACGGCCACGGGGTGGAAGTGCCGCGCGTGCCGGGCATGCCGGGGGGCCTGATCACCGCCCTGGCGCACGATGCCGACGGCGCCTTGTGGATCGGCACCATCGAAGGCATCCGCGTGCTGCGCGGCAACCGCGTGCAGAGCATCGATCTTGCCCCACTGGGCGGCGGTCGCAGCGTGTTCGGCTTCCAGCAGGTCGGCGATGCGATGTGGGTCAGCAGCGACCGTGGCCTGTACCGCTGGAAGGAAGGCCACCTGGCACGGGTCGGGCTGGAGCAGGGGATGCCGGTGGACACCGTGTTCCAGCTGGTGCCCGACCGCATCGGCAACGTGTGGATCAGCAGCAACCGCGGCGTGCTGCGCACCGATATGGCGATGCTCAACGACGTGGCCGATGGCCGCACCGCGCGGATCGAGGTGGAGCACTACAACGAGATCGACGGCATGGCCAACTCGCAGGCCAACGGCAGTTCCGGGCCGTCTGCGATCCTGCGCCAGGACGGCACGTTCTGGGTGGTGACCGCGGGCGGCCTGAGCACGGTCGACCCGCTGCGCCTGCAGCGCTTCCGCGAGCGGCTGGCGCCGCCGGCGGTGATCGAAAGCGTGCAGGTCGATGGCAAGCCGCTGCACTGGCAGGGCGCCAACCACAACAGCATTCCCGGTGGACGCCGGCTCAGCGTGAGCTATGTCGGCCTGAGCTATCTGATGTCCGAACGGATCCGCTACCGCACCCGGCTGACCGGCCTGGACAAGGGCTGGATCGAGCGCGGCCAGCAGCGCAGCGTGGAGTTCATCGGTCTGCCGCCGGGCGATTACACCCTGCACGTGTCCGCCGCGCACCCCGGTGGCAGCTGGAGCGACAGCGAGGCGGTGTGGGACTTCACCGTTGAACCGTTCCTGTGGCAGCGCCGCAGCGTACAGGGGGTGGCCGCGCTGCTGCTGTTGGGCGGTCTGATCGCGCTGTACCTGTACCTGATCCACCGCTACAAGGCCAGCAACGTGCGCCTGGCGCAGAAGGTGGACGAAGCTACCCGCGACCTGCAGGCGCAGACGGTGAACCTGCAGGCGTTGAACCAGGAAAAGACCGAACTGGCCGACCGCCTGGCGGTGCAGGCCGAGCAGTTCGGCCGCCAGGCACGCGAGGATGCACTGACCGGGCTGCCCAACCGGCGTGCCTTCGATGAAGCACTGGCGCGCGACTTCGCCCGTTCCCAGCGCAGTGGCCATCCGTTGTGCCTGGTGGTGCTGGACATCGACCACTTCAAGGAAGTGAACGACCAGCACAGTCACAGCGTGGGCGACGTGGTGCTGGTGGAAGTGGCCCGCGTGATCGCCTCGGCCTGCCGCGATTCGGACATGCCCGCGCGTACCGGCGGCGAAGAGTTCACGCTGCTGCTCAACGACACCCGCCTGGCCGAAGCGGCGCAGGTGTGCGCGCGCCTGCGCGGGCTGTTCCATGACCACCCGGACTGGGCCGGCGTGCCGGGCCTCAAGGTGACCTTCAGCGCGGGCCTGGTGGAACTGGATGCCGCCGACCGCACCCCGATGCTGCTCTACCAGCGCGCCGACCGCGCGCTGTACCGCGCCAAGAGCGAAGGCCGCGACCGCACCGCCATCGGGTAGAGCCGACCGTTGGTCGGCTGCCATTCGCGGCAACCGCACGCACGCCACACCGCGTGCAGCCGACCAACGGTCGGCGCTACCTTCGGGGGGTGTGTCGGGTGCGGAAACGCAGCCGACCAACGGTCGGCTCTACGGTGCTCGGGTTTACCGCGGCCAGGCGTTGGCGATGGTGCAGAACAGCTTGGCGGTCTGCTCGGTGTCGTATACCGCGCTGTGCGCTTCGTCGGCGTCCCAGCCCAGTCCCGCGGCGGCGGCGGCGCGGGCGAGGACGGTCTGGCCGTACGCGATGCCGGCCATGGTGACGGTGTCGAACACGCTGAAGGGATGGAACGGGTTGCGCTTGTGGCCCACCCGGTTCACCGCCGCGTTGACGAAGCCCAGGTCGAAGTGCGCGTTGTGCCCGACCAGGATCGCGCGCTGGCAGCCGTACTTCTTCACCGCCGCACGCACCGGAGCGAAGATGTGGTCCAGCGCGTCCTTCTCGGACTTGGCCAGGCGGAACGGGTGATCGAGGATGATGCCGGTGATTTCCAGCGACTTCGGGTCGATCTCCAGGCCTTCGGCCGGGATCACGTGCGCGCTGGCAGTCTGGCCGGGGTACAGCAGCCCGTTTTCATCCATCTCGATCGGCACGGCGGCGATTTCGAGCAGCGCGTTGCGGTTGCAGTCGAAGCCACCGGTCTCCACGTCGATCACTACCGGCAGGAAGCCACGGAAGCGCTGGGCCATGGCCAGGTTCACTGCCGGGGCAGCAGGCGCCGGAGCGGCGGTGGGGGGCAAGGCGGCATCTGTCATGCGGGGATTCTAGCAGAGGGGGCCTGTACGCCCCCCGCGCTCAGGCC
>NZ_QAIW01000264.1:10535-12593 GCF_003061285.1 Stenotrophomonas sp. HMWF003
GGCAACGCTGGAGCAGGCGGTCCAGGCTCAACGGACCGGCCCCCTGCAGGGCCAGCGGCAGCAGCATGGCCATGAACAGCACGGGCAGCTTGAAGTTGCCGAAGCCCTGGTCGGTAATGACATAGCCCATCGCCAGCTCGCCCAGCCCGTTCCAGTGGGACGGCCAATGCACGGCGGCGGTGGCCACCACGGTCAGCACCAACAGGCTGCTGGCGGCCATGCGCGTGCCCAGGCCGACCAGCAGGCAGGCCGCGCCCACCAGTTCGAACCACGTGGCCAGCTGCCAGTTGACGCTGGCCGGCACCTGGTCGAAGGGAAACGGGAACGCCTGCTGCAGGTCGCCGAACCAGTTGCTGCCGTGCAGTTTCTCGCGGCCGGACTCGAAGTACTCCCAGGCCATCAGCAGGCGCAGACCCAGCGGGGCGATCCACGGGCCGAGCGGGTCCAGCCGGCCGCGCAGGGCGGCCAGGTACGGTGTCTTCATCGATGACGTCCTTTGTGGGGGATCAGGAAGCGGGAGGGGCCACGCCGATCACGCCGCTGCCGAGGAACTGGTGCAGCAACGCCGCGCCGGGGGTGAGCAGCGCATCCGCGGCCAGGCCGTGGGCCAGGGCAAGCTGCTGCAGGTGCCACGTGCCAGCATGGCCGGGCTGCTGGCCGATCTGCTCCAGCAGCTGCGCGGCCATCGGGCTGATGGTCGCGAAACGGACCTGCCCATCCGGGTCACGCCGCACCAGCAGCCCGGTCGGGGCGTCGCCGGGCGCGGGGGGAGCGTCGTCGCTGCCCAGCCGGTGCACCGGCCAGTGGTACAGCAGCGGCCACGCCAGCGGCGAGCGCTGCAATGGGGCGTGCATCGGGTCCAGCCCGGGCGTGGCCGGCAGCGGTTGGGCATCCAGCTGGTACAGCGCGGTTTCCACCCACTCGTAGTGCGCCAGTTCGGCCAGCGCGGGGTGCGGCAGCGTCGGCTGGACCTGCAGCCACTGCACGAACTCGGCGGCCAGTTCGGTGAACAACGGGGTCTGCGCGCGGTGTTCGGCCACGAAGCGGCGCACCAGCACGGTCCATTCGGGATCGCCAAGCAACTGCACGCAGACCGGAAACCCGGTGCCCAGCAGGCCCAGGATGTTGTTGAACACCAGCCGGCGGTAGACCGCCAGCCGCCGTGCATCCAAGCCGGCGGGCGAGGCAACGCGGGCCGGGTCGCGCAGGTGGGTGGTAAGTGCCCGCTGCTGGGCGTGCAGGCGGGCCGGGGCGTCAGTCACGGTCGGCTCCGGCGTGCGTGGCCATCAGCTGGCGGATGGTGCGCAGTTCGTCGCGCAGTTCCGGGTAGGGCGGAAAGTTGAAGTCGCGTTCGAGCAGGGTGGGGCGTGCACCGATGCGCGCGTAGGTGCGGGCCAGCAGGTCCCACACCGGGTCGATCACGGCGCTGCCGTGGGTGTCGATCTTCAGGTCCTCGGCTTCATCCAGGTGGCCGGCCACGTGCAGGCAGACGATGCGCTGGGCGGGCAGTCCGGCGATGAACGCGCCGGCATCATAGCCGTGGTTGCAGGCGTTGACGTAGACGTTGTTGACGTCGAGCAGCAGGTCGCAATCGGCTTCGGCAAGCACGGCGTTGGTGAAGGCCAGTTCGTCCATGGCCGGTTCGGGGGCCAGGTAATAGGAGACGTTTTCCACCGCGATGCGCCGGCCCAGAAGATCCTGTACGCGGGCGATGCGTGCGGCGGTGTGGTGCACGGCTTCCTCGGTGAAGGGGATGGGCAGCAGGTCGTAGAGGTGGCCATCGTCGCTGCAGTAGCTGAGGTGTTCGCTGTACAGCGGTACCCGGTGCTGGTCGAGGAAGCGGCCAACCTGTTCAAGCAGGTGGGTTTCCAGTGGCGCGGTGCTGCCCAGCGACAGGGACAGGCCGTGGCAGCTCAGCGGGTAGCGTTGGGCGAGGTCGGCCAGGGCGTCGCCGGCAGGACCGCCCACGCCGATCCAGTTTTCGGGCGCGCATTCGAGGAAGTCGAGGTCGCCGGCCGGGGCGTCGCGCAGGGTCTGCAGCAGTGCGCGGCGCAGGCC
>NZ_QAIW01000264.1:12645-13275 GCF_003061285.1 Stenotrophomonas sp. HMWF003
AGGCAGCGGCGACCGGTGGATGCCCGGGGCGGTGGGGTCAGTGCTTGGCACCGCACTTGCCTTCGCCGCACTTGCCTTCGGCAGTCTTCTTGTCGCCTGCGGTCTTGGTTTTGGCGTCGGTGGTCTTGCCTTTGTCGGCGCCGCATTTGCCTTCGCCACACTTGCCTTCTGCGGCCTTGGCACCCGTTGCGGTGGCAGTCTTGTCAGCAGTCTTGGGGCCGGCCTTGTCGCCATGGGCGCCACACTTGCCTTCACCGCACTTGCCTTCGGCGGCCTTGGTGGCAGCCTGTCCGGCCACGAGGTAGCCCTGGGCGAGGTCGGTCATGCTCAACGCAGACGCCGAGGCGGTGACGCCGAGGCCGGCGGCGAGCGCGGTGGCGGCCAGCAGGGACAGCGAACGGGTGGGGTTGCTCATCAGGTGGTGCTCCTTGGTATGGGCCGGGGCCCGGGATGGCTGCGTGGGGGCAGCAGGTGCGGCCATGGTGGGCCGGTCCGGCTCAACGAATCCTCACACAGGATTCAATGTTTCGTGAAGTGTGTGGGGGTGTGTTTTTTTTAGAAGCAAAAAGCTGGAGCAAGAGCAAGAGCAAGAGCAAGAGCCGCTGGTGCGAGCGTGGTTGGCTTGGCGGG
>NZ_QAIW01000265.1:0-7866 GCF_003061285.1 Stenotrophomonas sp. HMWF003
CCCCTCGGGATGCCGGTTGCCATACACACCGCCTCTCCACAGGGTTCTGCCTTCCGCCGGTAGAGCCACCCCATGGGTGGCTGCACGCGATGCAGGGGTCACGCACAGCCACCCATGGGGTGGCTCTACCCCCTCGGGATGCCGGTTGCCATACACACCGCCTCTCCACAGGGTTCTGCCTTCCGCCGGTAGAGCCACCCCATGGGTGGCTGCACGCGATGCAGGGGTCACGCACAGCCACCCATGGGGTGGCTCTACCCGGGTGGGAGGCGGGCGTTGGCCTGCTGACGTTCGCCGTCAGCAGTCGTAGCCCCAGTCTTCTACCGTGACACTGCAGCCCAGCAGCGCGGCCAGCGCGTCCTGCTGCGCGAGCAATCCATCCAGCGTCGCCTGCTGGAACGTGGGGCTGCCCAGTGCACTGATCACGCCCTGTTCGGCCGTGGACACGAACAGGGTGACGAAGCCACGGGCCTTGGCCGGTTTCATGATGCCGATGCCAGCGCCCACCAGCGGCAAGGGCAGGATCAGGTTCTGCGCGTTCTGGCTGAACCCCACCAGGCCGGCCTCCGCGGCGGACCAGGCCAGCAGATGCGCGCGCGGCGCGGTCGCGACCTGTGCGGCTACGGCGTCGGGCAGGTGTTCATCGCCGACCAGGCGGCCGGTGTACAGCTGCAGCGGATCCGGCTGCGTGGTGGCAAGTGTGAGGTAATTCATCGTCGGCGATGATACCGATGTTCTCAGTGCGTGCGCCGGCCACCGCCACCTGTGACCTTTGGCCGGTCCCCGCCATCGCCGCAGCGGCTACGCTGGGTGATTCGCCGTTGGAGACTCGCCATGAACGTCCGCAACCTGGTCCCGCTGGGCCTGACCATCGCCATCGCCGCCTCGTTGGCGGCCTGTGGCAAGCATGACACCGCGCCTGCCGCGTCCGCCGATGCGGCCACGCCGGCGTTTGATCAGTCGCAGATCAAGACCGCGCTGATCTCGCTCAACAGCGCCGACCTGGACCCGTCGATCGCCGCGTGCACGGACCTCAACGGCTTCGTCAACAGCAAGTGGCTCACCGCCAACCCGGTGCCCAACGACCAGACCACCTGGGGCAGCTTCGAAATCCTGCGCGAGCGCTCGCTGGAAGTGCAGCATGCATTGGTGCAGCAGGCCGCCGCCAGCAAGCCCAAGGCCGGTTCGGTGGAAGCCAAGATCGGTGACATCTGGCGCACCGGCTCGGACGAGGCCAAGATCGAAGCGGCCGGCATCACCCCGCTGCAGCCGCAGCTGGACAAGATCGCCGCGCTGAACGACACCGCCGCCATCACCCAGTACCTGCGCGACAGCCAGGCGCAGGGCCAGGGCGTGCTGTTCTCGCTGTCGGCCAATGCCGACTACAAGGATTCGGCCAACGTCATCGCTTACGTCGGCCAGGGCGGACTGGGCCTGCCGGAGAAGGGCTACTACATCGATGATGCGCAGGCCAAGATCCGCGACGCATACGTGGCCTATATCGCGCAGGCACTGACCCTGTCCGGCGTGGATGCCGCGCAGGCCAAGACCGAGGCCAAGGCCGTGCTGGACTTTGAAACCCGTCTGGCCAAGGCCTCGCTGTCGCGCATCGAACTGCGCGATCCGGCCAAGCGCTACAACCCGGTCAGCGCCGCCGAAGCCGACAAACTGACCCCGAATTTCAGCTGGACCGCGCTGTTTGACACCCTCAAGGTGCCGGCCGCGCAGAAGTTCTCGCTGGCCCAGCCGGCGTTCTTCACCGAAGTGGACAAGATGCTCGCCGATGTGCCGGCCAGCACCTGGCAGGCCTACCTGCGCTTCCACACCATCGATGATGCATCGCCGTACCTGAGCAGCGCGTTCGAGAAGGCCAACTTCGACTTCTACAGCACCACCCTGCGTGGCCAGAAGGAAATGCAGCCGCGCTGGAAGCGGGTGCTGGAGTCGGTCAATGGCGCGATCGGCGAAGGCCTCGGCCAGCTGTACGTCAACGCGGTGTTCCCGGCCGACTCCAAGGTGCAGATGCAGCACCTGGTGGAAAATCTCTCGGTGGCGCTGAAGGCGCGTCTGGAGAAGCTGGAGTGGATGGGCGAGGACACCCGCAAGAAGGCGCTGGAAAAGTGGGCCAGCTTCACCCCGAAGATCGGCTACCCGGACAAGTGGCGCGACTGGTCGGGCTATGAAACCAACGCCGACAGCTACCTGGGCAACATGCAGGCCGCGCGCGCGTTCAACTACCGCTACATGTTGAACAAGATCGGCAAGCCGGTGGACAAGACCGAGTGGGGCATGACCCCGCAGACCGTCAACGCCTACTACAACGCCACCAAGAACGAGATCGTGTTCCCGGCCGCCATCCTGCAGGCGCCGTTCTTCGACGCCAAGGCGGATCCGGCGTTGAACTACGGCGGCATCGGCGCGGTGATCGGCCATGAAATGATGCACGGCTACGACGACTCGGGCAGCCAGTTCGCGGCCAACGGCAACTTCGACAACTGGTGGACCGACAGCGACCGCAAGGCCTTCACCGGCCGCACCGACCAGCTGGTGGCACAGTTCGACGGCTATGAATCGCTGCCGGGCGTGAACGTGAAGGGCAAGCTGACCCTGGGCGAGAACATCGGCGACCTGGGCGGGCTGACCGTGGCCTACGACGCGCTGCAGATGGCGTTGAAGGAAGACCCGAAGGCCAACGTGGCCGTGGACGGCCACAGCCAGGACCAGCGCTTCTTCATGAACTGGGCCACCGTGTGGCGCCGCAACTTCAACGAAGGCGAGCTGCGCGTGCGCCTGAACACCGACCCGCACGCCCCGGCCAACTTCCGCGCCAACGGCGCACCGTCCAACATGCCGGCCTATGCCAAGGCGTTCGAGTGCAAGGCGGGCGATGCGATGGTGCGTGCCGACGACAAGCGTGTTGCGATCTGGTGATCGCAGCGCGTTGAGTGGAACAAGACACCGCCCAACGTCGTACTGTCAGTTCAACAAGAACGCCGCGATCCCACTCGGGATCGCGGCGTTTTTTGGTTCTAGCGATCTCCGATGTGGACGGGCACACCAGATCTACGGCCTGCCATATCTACAAAGAAGGAGTCGAACCCGCACACTACGCGTGGTTCAAATTCGCCTCGAACACTTCGCCATCCTCGATGTAGAGCTGAACTGCATTGTCCGACGCCAGTCGAATGTCCAACACCCAGACTTGCGGAGCACCGGCCAGCGCCTCGCAGAGCTCGGCCGTGACCATCTCTACCGGTCCACCTGTCATCTTCTCTCGAAGTTCGTTCAGCGCCGTCGCTGACGCCATTCCCGATGGCACATCCATATGCACTACGTGCCAAAGCTCATCGGATCGAAAGTTGCACTTTAGTGCGTCAACTACGGCGTTCCCTGTAATTGGAAATCCCCAAACCATTTCTGTCATGACTTTCAACCTCCGTTAAGCGGTCGTGCTCGTCCACGTGAAGGCGTACCTCCTGTAGCGCTCGGTTCATGGGGATGTTCGTGCGGGTTCGTATGATTACCCGGTCGGCCGTGATCAGTAAAATCAATCGTCTTAACTGGCCTCCCGCTGCCATCAAATTCTCTGGCCTGATCGTACTTTCCGTTTCTGCCGTCGCGCTGGCCAAGTTGCGTGTGAGGCCCGGCCGCGTCCGGGTCTGGCGCAGGCTCGCCGCTGGGCTTTGTAGGCAATGGCCCGTCGGGGAAGCGATTGGGTATCGGGATAGGAAAAATGGAAGGCAAAGAGTTCGTATTCGCTTGCCGTCCATCCGGGTCAGTGAACTTGTACGGATTCCCCTTCGTGTACCGGTACTGAATGAATTGCTCAATTGGCCTCTGGTACGCCGCGACAGGACCTGTCGATAGAAACATGCCCAGTTGCGGATCCATGTAGCGCTGCTGCATGTAACTCAGCCCGGTGGCCGAGTCGCTGACATGCCCCGCGTACCCGGGCCCATCCCTGGTCTTCTCGCCCACGACGACGCCATAAGGCTCGTAGTCGAAGCGCTTAACCACGTTACCGCTTGCGTCCGATTCCGCCACTACCGACCCCAGTGCGTCGGTATGGATCTAGGTGACTGTCTGTGCGCCTGCGTTTGGCAGCACACCAACGCAAATCAACAGCACGAACCAGTACCAAGTGCCTGCCGTACCCAATTTTCGAACAGAACCTTCAATTTCCATGAAACCAATAGGCACGCCGCCTGCAGCTCTTGCGAACCTGCGCATCCTTCCAATCCCTGAAAGAGCATTGAAGTAAGGCGTGGCATTCATGGCACAGGACGGGAGTTCTCGGAATCGGAGTTCGAGGAGGAGGCCAAAGGTGGCAATGGCCGTCGACTTCAGTGCGGAGCGACGTGGCGACCCCCTGTCAAACCACGGCCATTCCGTCGCGTGCGTGCGGCCAGACCGTGTGCGTCAGGCCAGCGCCGGTTCGCGCCGCAGCAGGTCCTGGAAGGCACCCAGCAGGTAGGCGTCGATCATGCCGCCGGACGCGTCGTCCAGGATGCGCATGACCCGGCCGCGCTCCATCGCATCGCGATACGGGCGGTCGCTGGTCATCGCGTCCCAGGCGTCGACGATGGTGAGGATGCGCGCGCCCAGCGGAATGCTCTCGCCGCGCAGGCCGTCGGGGTAGCCGCTGCCGTCGAAGGCTTCGTGGTGCGCGCGGATCAGGCGGGCCACGTCGGCGGCGTCGGCGCGTCCGGTGGCCAGGAAAATGCGTTCGCCGTGTTCGGGGTGCTGGCGCATGATGGCCTGCTCGGCATCATCGTGCCGCCCGGGATTGAGCAGCACGTCGTCGGGAATGCCGATCTTGCCGATGTCGTGGAAGCAGGCGGCCAGTTCGATCTGGTCGCACTGATCGGGGGCCAGGCTGCAATGCCGGGCCAGCGAGCGGGCCAGCAGGCCGACGCGGTCGCAGTGATGGCGGGTGTAGGCATCGCGCAGCTGCAGGGACATCGACAACGCATCGATGGAGCAGCCCAATGCGGCGGGGGAGGCGTAGGGGGAGTGATCGGTCACGGGAAATACTGGCCACGCTCCCGGTCGCCGAAGCGACCGGGAACGGCGGAATCAATGCCTCTGCAGCTGGATGCCGTGCTTCTTGGCGTACGCATCCTGCGCCGCGTCCAGGGCCTGCATTTCCGTATCGATACGGTTGCCGACGGTCTGCAGCTTCTCGGCCAGCGGCATGACCTGCTCCTTGGTCTTGTCGGCCGGCAGCGCGGCCATTTCCACCAGGATGCCGAACATCTCTTCGGCGCTCTGCACGTAGGCGCGCAGCTTCTGGTGCACGTCCTTGGCATCCTCGTCCGGCGGCATCTGGTCGATGCGGGTCAGGTACTGCTGCATCTCGGTGCGGGCGCGTTCCAGGCCGGGCTTGAGCGTGTCCAGGCCCTCGCCGGTGGCCAGCGCCTTCTGCAGCGGCTCGCTCTTGTTGCCGACGGTCCACTCCTGCACGGTGCTGGCAGCGCCGTTCCAGAAGGCGACGTTCTCGGTGAGGTATTCGCTGGCGCTCATGCCACTGCCACTGCCACCGCAGGCACTCAACAGGCCGAGGCTGGCAGCCAGCAGCAGGGTACGGAATCGTTTCAAAGCAACTCTCCTTGTCGCGGGCAGAGAACAGGCGAAAAACCCTCCGGCCCGCAGAAGCGGAGGGTCACAGGGAAAGCGGGGATCAGCGTGGCGACAGGGTCAACAACAGGGCCTTGGCCGCGCTGAAACGGTCTTCGGGCAACGGCAGCGGGTGCTTGATGCGCAGCTTGTCCGGGCCGTCCATGGTGTACAGCTTGGGCTGCTTCTGGATCATCTGGATGACCGCCATCGGGTCGATGGCCGGTTTGGCCTCGAACACGATGCGCCCGCCATTCTCGCCCAGCTCCAGCTTGCGCACGCCCAGCACGTTGGCCTGCAGCTTGAGTTCGGCGATGGCGAACAGGTGCTTGGCCGGGTCGGGCAGCAGGCCGAAGCGGTCGATCATCTCCACCTGCAGCTCGCGCAGTTCATCGGTGTCGCGCGCGCTGCTGATGCGCTTGTACAGGGTCAGGCGGGTGTGGACGTCGGGCAGGTAGTCGTCGGGAATGAGCGCGGGCACATGCAGTTCAACCTCGGCCCCGCGCACTTCTTCGCCGGCATCCAGGTCGGGCAGCTTGCCCAGGCGGATGCTGCGCACCGCGCGTTCCAGCAGTTCGGTGTACAGGCTGAAGCCCACCTCGGCCATCTGGCCGCTCTGGTCTTCGCCGAGCAGTTCGCCGGCACCGCGGATTTCCAGGTCGTGGGTGGCCAGGGTGAAACCGGCGCCCAGTTCGTCCATCGACGCGATCGCATCCAGGCGCTTCTGCGCGTCGGGGGTCATCGCGCGCTTGTCCGGCACCACCAGGTAGGCGTAGGCGCGGTGGTGCGAGCGCCCCACGCGGCCACGCAGCTGGTGCAGCTGGGCCAGGCCGAAGCGGTCGGCGCGGTTGATGATGATGGTGTTGGCGTTGGGGATGTCGATGCCCGATTCGATGATCGTGGTCGACAGCAACACGTTGTAGCGCTGCTTCTGGAAGTCCAGCATCACCCGTTCCAGCTCGCGCTCGGGCATCTGCCCGTGCGCGATGCCGATGCGGGCCTCGGGCACCAGTTCGGCCAGGTCGCGCTGCATGCGGCCGATGCTTTCCACGTCGTTGTGCAGGAAGTACAGCTGGCCACCACGGGCCAGTTCGCGCTGGAACGCTTCGCGCAGCAGCGCGTTGTCCCAGGCGGTGATGAAGGTCTGCACCGCCAGCCGGTTCGGCGGCGGGGTGGCGATGATCGACAGGTCGCGCAGCCCGGCCATGGCCATGTTCAAGGTGCGCGGGATCGGGGTGGCGGTGAGGGTGAGCAGGTGCACGTTGGCGCGCATCGCCTTCAGCGCTTCCTTCTGGCGCACGCCGAAACGCTGCTCCTCGTCCACCACCACCAGGCCGAGGTCCTTGAACTTCACGTCCGGCTGCAGCAGGCGGTGGGTGCCGATGATGACGTCGATGGTGCCGGCGGCCACCTTCTCCAGCTCGGCCTTGATTTCCTTGGTGGTCTTGAAGCGCGACAGCACTTCCACGCGCAGCGGCCAGTCGGCGAAACGGTCGCGGAAGTTGCGGTAGTGCTGCTCGGCCAGCAGCGTGGTCGGCACCAGCACGGCCACCTGCTTGCCGGCGCTGGCGGCGGCGAACGCGGCGCGCACGGCGACTTCGGTCTTGCCGAAGCCGACATCGCCGCAGACCACGCGGTCCATCGGCTGGCTGCTGGCCAGGTCGCGCAGGGTGGCGTCGATGGCGGCCAGCTGGTCGGGGGTTTCCTCGAACGGGAAGCCGGCCGCGAACGGCTCGTACATCGAGCGGTCCACGTGCAGCGCCAACCCGGCGCGGGCGCGGCGGCGGGCCTGGATCTCCAGCAATTCGGCGGCCACGTCGCGTACCTTCTCGGCCGCACGGCGCTTGGCCTTGCTCCACTGCTCGCCGCCCAGCGAGTGCAGCGGCGCGGTCTCGGCCGATGCGCCGGAGTAGCGGCTGATCAGGTGCAGCTGCGCCACCGGCACGTACAGGCGGTCGCCCTTGGCGTATTCGATCTCCAGGAACTCGCCCGGCATGCCGCCGGCATCGAGCACGATCAGGCCGCGGTAGCGCCCCACGCCGTGGTCTTCATGGACGATCGGCGCGCCTTCGGTGAGTTCGCCGAGGTCGCGGATGATCGCTTCCGGCTCGCGCCCCACGCGGCGACTGCGGCGGGTGGTGCCGGCACGTTCGGGGAACAGCTGGCGCTCGGTCAGCACCGCGATCTGCGGCGTGTCCAGCGCGAAACCGTCTTCCAGCGGCGCCACCGTGATCGCAAAGCGGCTGTTGG
>NZ_QAIW01000265.1:7888-14586 GCF_003061285.1 Stenotrophomonas sp. HMWF003
CGGCTTCAGCTCGGCCGCCTGCAGCACTTCCAGCAGCGCTTCGCGGCGCCCGGGCGAATCGGCGGCAATCAGCACCCGACCCGGGTAGTGGCCAATGAAGGACTTCAGTGCTTCGCCGGCCGGTGCGTCGCGCGCGGCCACCGGCAGCGGCGGCAACGGCTGGTCGCCCAGCGGCTGCGCGTCGTCGATGCGCGCGTGGTCGGCGTTCCGGATCTCGATGCGGGGCAGCGCATTGAGCGTGGTATTCAGTGTTTCCGGGCTGAGGTACAGCTCCTGCGGCGCCAGCAACGGGCGCTCCACGTCATGGCGGCGCTGCTCGTAGCGGTTGCCGGTCTGCGCCCAGAAGGCTGCGGCCGCTTCGCCCACGCCCGCGCCGATCACCGGCAGCACGTTCGGCTGAAGGTAGTCCAGCAGGGTGGCGGTCTGGTCGAAGAACAGCGGCAGGTAATACTCCACGCCCGCCGGTGCCAGCCCGGCCTTGAGATCCTGGTACAGCGCGCTGCGCCGGGTATCCACGTCGAAGCGTTCGCGCAGGGTGGCCAGCACCCGCGACACGGCCAGGTCGTCCAGCGGGACTTCGCGGCCGGGCAGCATGCGCACCGCATCAACCTTGTCCAGCGAGCGCTGGCTTTCCGGGTCGAAGGCGCGGATCGAATCGATGTCCTCGTCCAGCAGCTCGATGCGCAACGGCGTCTGTGCGCCCATCGGGAACACGTCGAGCAGGCCGCCGCGCACGGCGAAATCGCCCGGGTCCATCACCTGCGGCACGTTGCGGTAGGCCGCCGCTTCCAGGCGCCGCTTCTCCGCATCCAGGTCCAGGCGCTGGCCGACCTTCAGGTCGAAGCTGCCACCGATGATGTACTTGAGCGGGGCCAGCCGCTGCAGCAGGGTCTGCACCGGCACGACCACGATGCCTCGGGTGAGCGTGGGCAGCTGGTGCAGCGCGGCCAGGCGCTGGGAGATGATGTCCGGGTGCGGGCTGAAGGCGTCGTAGGGCAGGGTTTCCCAATCCGGGAACGCCACCACCGGCAGCGCGGACGCGCCGCCCAGCAGGGTGCGCAGATCCGATTCGATCTGGTTGGCCCCGTGGTTGTCGCGTGCGATGACCAGCAGCGGCCCGTCATGGACCTCGGCGGCACGGGCGACGTACCAGGCCAACGCCGTGGCCGAAGCGGGAGCGCGCCACCAGGCGCGGAGCTGGCCGGAACGGGGCAGCGGCGGAGCGGGATAGGAGGGACGTGACATGAACCGTCGATTTTAGCAGACGCCGAAGTCACGGCCGTGTCAGCCCGGTCTGTTGCCAATCGCGAGCCGGTGTCGGCCGGCACTACGGCCGGCACTCCCTCAGCTGTCGAGCTCCAGCACCATGCGCACCAACCCGGGCGTGCCCTGCGGGTGCGGCACCGGCTTGAAGCCGAGCGAAGCGGCCAGCTGCTTCATCGGCTCGTTCTCTTCGGCCACGTCGCCGTACAGGCGGTCCAGGTACTTGCCACGTGCCCACTTGACCAGCTTGCGCATCAGCTGCCGGCCCAGCCCCTGGCCCACCAGGAAGCGGCTGACCAGGATGGCGTACTCGGCTTCGCGGGTGCCCTGGATGATCGAGGCCCGTGCCACCGCGCCGACCACGGCTTCACCGGCGGGCAGCGACTCGGCCGCCACCAGGGTGATTTCGCTCTTCGGATTGGGGTGGGTCAGGCGCTGGGTGGTTTCCGGCGACAGCTCGGTCACCGATTGCAGGAAGCGGTCGCGGATCTCTTCGGGCCCGAACAGGCTGAAGGCCGCATGCAGCGGCGCCCCGTCTTCGGGGCGGATCGGGCGGATCAGCAGCTCGTGGCCACTGGGTGCCTTGAAAATCTCGTGCCAGGGCGGCATGCGGTTACGGGTAGCCATACCGGTGATTCCTAGGTGGTCTTCGGATTCTCGCATCCCCGGGCGCCGGTTCCGTGAACGGAACGCTCACGCCGTTCAGGGGCGCGCAAGGGCGCTCATTCGGCCTGCTTGAGCCACTGCAGCCGGGTGCTGGCGCCGGCCTCGCCCAGGAACTGCTTCAGCGCCGGCATGGCCGGGGCCAGCACCTGGTCGAACTGCCAGGGCGGGTTGAGCAGCAGCATGCCGCTGCCATTGAGCCGCAGCGGCGAGTCGTCCGGCCGGATCAGCAGTTCGGCGGTCAGCACCGACTTCACCGGCAATGCGCAGGCCTTGCGCAGGAAATGCAGGATGGTGCGACGCTGCTTGATCGGGAACCAGATCGCGAAGGTGGCCTGCGGCCAGCGGCCCAGGATCTCGCTCACCGAGGCCAGAATGGCCTGGTACTCGGCGTCCTGGCCCTCGTAGGGCGGGTCGATCAGGACCAGCCCGCGGCCGATCTTCACGCCGTTGGCCTTGGGCGGCAGCAGGGCACGGTTCTGTGCATAGCCGTCGGCGTGGTAAACGCCGACCCGGCTGTCGTGGGCGAACAGCGCCTTCAGCGAGGCGGCTTCGTCGTCCTGCACCTCGCAGACCGCCATGCGGTCCTGCTCGCGCAGGGCGCGGGCGGTCAGCAGCGGCGAACCGGGGTAGCTGATCATGGCCCCGACCGGGTTGTCGGCCTGGACCGCCTTCAGGTACTGCTCGACCACCGCCGGCAGCGTGGGCTGGGCCATCAGGCGCATCACCCCGTCCTCGGCCTCCAGGGTCTTGCGGCTTTCCTCGCTGGCCAGCAGGTAGCGGCCGGCGCCGCCGTGGGTGTCCAGCACGAAGAACGGGCTGTCCTTGCGCTTGAAGGTGTCGAGCAGGGCAAGCTGCACGATGTGCTTGAGCACATCGGCATGGTTGCCGGCATGGAAGGCGTGGCGGTAATTCATCGGCGCAGTGTACGGGGCGGCGGGCCCAGCGGCTATGCTGCGCGCATGAACCGCCCCCTGCACAACGTCCTGGTCGTCGAAGACGAAACCGCCATCGCCGACACCGTCCTGTATGCCCTGCGCAGCGAAGGCTACGGCGCCCAGCACTGCCTGCTTGGAGGCGGCGCGCTGGAGGCCCTGCGCCAGCAGGCCTTCGACGTGGTGGTGCTGGACGTGGGCCTGCCGGACATGAGCGGGTTCGAGGTGTGTCGCAGCCTGCGCACCTTCAGCGAAGTGCCGGTGATCTTCCTGACCGCACGCAACGACGAGTTCGACCGCGTGCTGGGCCTGGAACTGGGCGCCGACGACTACATGGCCAAACCCTTCTCGCCGCGCGAACTGGTGGCCCGGGTGCGCGCGCGTCTGCGCCGCAGCAGCAGCGCCCCGGCCGAGCAGGCCGGCTGGCAGCAGCACGGGCGCTTTGCGATCGACCGCGAGGGCCGTCGCATCCGCTTTGCCGAGCAGCCGCTGGAGCTGACCCGTTATGAGTACGCGCTGATGGCCGCGCTGCTGCAGCGCCCGGGCGCCATCCTCAGCCGTGCCCAGCTGATGGACCGGGGCTGGGATACCGACGCCGACAGCGCCGAGCGCACCGTGGATACCCACGTCAAGACGCTGCGGGCCAAGCTGCGTGCCGCAGGCGCCGATCCCGACCCGATCCGCACCCATCGCGGGCTCGGCTACGCGCTGGAGGTCTGAGCCATGCGGCTGGGCCTGAAGCTGTTCCTGGGGTTCTTCCTGATCGTGGGCATCGCCGCGTTCTTCGTGATGCGCATCTTCGTCAACGAGGTGAAGCCCGGCGTGCGCCAGGCGATGGAGTCGACACTGGTCGATGCCGCCAACGTGCTGGCCGAGATGGCCGCCGCCGACCTCAAGGCCGGGCGCATCCGCAATGGCCCATTCGTGGCCAGCCTGGCCCGCGCGCAACGCCGCGATCCCAAGGCGATGGTGTGGCGTTTCCCCAAGCGCACGCTGGATTACCGGGTGACCATCACCGACGCCAAGGGCATCGTGGTGTACGACTCCACCGGCCAGGGCATTGGCCGCGACAACTCGCGCTGGAACGACGTCTACCGCACCCTGCGCGGCGAATATGGCGCCCGCTCCAGCCCGGAAACCCCCGGTGACGACACCCATTCGGTGATGCATGTGGCCGCGCCGATCCATGACCCGGCCGATGCCACGCGCCTGATCGGCGTGCTCAGCCTGGCCCAACCCAACCGCAGCATCGACCCGTTCATTGCCGCCAGCCAGCGCGCCATCATGCAGCGCGGCGCGTGGTTGATCGGGTTGTCGGCGCTGATCGGGCTGTTGATGACGGCGTGGCTGATGCACGGCGTGAACCGGCTCAACCGCTACGCCAAGGCGGTCAGTGCCGGCGAACCGGTGCCACCGCCCAAGCCGCGGCGCGATGAGATCGGCGACCTCGGCCAGGCGCTGGAAACCATGCGCCGCAAGCTGGAGGGCAAGGCCTACGTCGAGCAGTACGTGCAGTCGCTGACCCACGAGATGAAGAGCCCGCTGGCCGCGATCCGCGGGGCGGCCGAACTGCTGCAGGAACCGTTGCCCGATGCCGACCGCGTGCATTTCGCGCGCAGCATCCAGGGCCAGGAACAGCGCCTCACCGAAACCATCGACAAACTGCTGGCGCTGGCCGAAGTGGAACAGCACGGCTGGCTGCAGAAGCGCGAGCGCATCGACCTGGGCCCGCTGCTGCAGGCGGCCGCCAGCGCGGTGGCGATGCGCGCGCAGGCCGCCGCGGTGGCGATCGACGTGGAGGTTCCCGATGGGCTGGTCATCCAGGGCGACGGCTATCTGTTGCGCCAGGCCTTGAACAACCTGCTGGAGAATGCGTTGGCGTTCTCCAGTGCCGACAGCCGCCTGCAGTTGAGCGCCGCGCGCGAAGGCGATGGCGTGGTGCTGCGCGTGGCCGACCGCGGCAGCGGCGTGCCCGACTATGCGCTGGACCGCGTGTTCGAGCGCTTCTATTCGCTGGCGCGGCCAGCCACCGGCCTGCGCAGCTCCGGCCTGGGGCTGTCGTTCGTGCAGGAAGTGGCGCGCCTGCATGGTGGGCGGGTGCAGCTGCGCAACCGCGAAGGCGGCGGTGCACTGGCATCGCTGTGGTTGCCAATGCGCGACCCGGGCGCGCCGATCCGGCGCTGAGCCCAGGCGCGGCAGGCACTTCACACAGACTTCAAACTCAGCACAAACCCCGCACACCACCGCGCCCGAAGCTGGCCCCCTCCCAACCGAGGACGGGCCATGAAATCCCTGAAAATGCTGTTGCGGTTCGCCATTGTCGGCGGCCTGATCCTGTTGCTGCTGATTCCCTTGATGATGATCAAGGGCGTGATCAAGGAGCGCGAGGCGTACCGCGATGAGGCGTACCTGCGGGTGTCGCAGAGCCGCGCCGGTGCGCAGACCCTGACCGGTCCGGTGCGCGTGGTGCCGTGGACGGACACGCGCGAGGTCGAGGTGGTCGACGCGGCCGGCAACAAGAAGAAGGAGATCCAGACCGAGCACAGCTACTGGCTGCAGATGCCGGCCACGCTGCGGGTGGACGGGCAGATGCAGCCCGATGAACGCCGGGTCGGCCTGTTCCGGGTACCGGTCTACAGCTGGAAGGCGAAGATCACCGCCGAGTTCGCCGACGACGACTATCCCATCAAGGCCGGGCGCGTGTATGGCACGCCGTACCTGGCCGTCGGTATCGCCGACCTGCGCGGTCTGGTCGGTTCGCCCACGCTGCAGGTCGACGGCGAAGCGCTGACGCTGCAGCCGGGCATCGGCGATGTAAACGGACTCGGCAAGGGTCTGCACGTGCCGCTGCGCGACTTCGATGACAGCATCGGCGGCATGCTCAAGGGCAGTCGCCTGCAGCTGGACATGGTGCTCGACGGCACCCGTTCGCTGGCGGTGGTGCCGGTGGGGGATGACAGCCGCATCGCGATCCGCTCGCCGTGGCCGCACCCGCTGTTCGGCGGCAGCTTCCTGCCCAACCAGCGCACCGTGACCGACACCGGCTTCGACGCGCAGTGGGCGGTGTCCTCGCTGGCCTCCGAAGCGCAGCGCCAGCTGCGCGACAGCAAGGACCTGGACCCGGAAACGGTCAGCGTTGAACTGGTCAACCCGGTGGACATCTACACCCAGGCCGATCGCGCCAGCAAATACGGCATCCTCTTCATCCTGCTCACCTTCGTCGGCTTCATCCTGTTCGAGCTGATCAAGCGCCTGCGCATCCATCCGCTGCAGTACCTGATGGTGGGCCTGGCCCTGGCGATCTTCTTCCTGCTGCTGCTCAGCCTGTCCGAACACATTCCGTTCTGGCTGGCCTACCTGGTGTCGGCGGTGGCCTGCATCGGGGTGCAGGCGGTGTATCTGTCGGGGGTATTGAAGAGCTGGGCGCGTGGCCTGGGCTTTGCCGGCATGCTCACCGTGCTGTACGGCGCGCTGTACGGCCTGCTGATCTCGGAGAACAACGCACTGCTGATGGGCTCGCTGCTGCTGTTCGGCGTGCTGGCCAGCGCCATGTGGATCACCCGCCGGATCGACTGGTACGAAGTCGGCGCGAGCCTGAAGTAAGGAGCGGCACATGAGCTGGCGCAACGGGTTGCGGCAACGCGCGTGGCAGGGCATTCCCGAACTGCTGGAAGTGGACGCACTGCTGCAGGCCAGCAGTGTGCTGGCGGCCCTGCCGGGGGCGCGCATGGCCCCCGGCCTGGTGCGCTTCAAGCTGGCGGCGCGGACCTGCGAAGGGGTGCAGCGCCAAGGCCTGGACTGGTTGTCCGGTGCACGCCAGGGCCGCGGTGCCCTGGC
>NZ_QAIW01000023.1:0-9091 GCF_003061285.1 Stenotrophomonas sp. HMWF003
GTCCAGTACACTTTCACCAAACTGTTATGCCCCCACCCCCAGTACGGAACCCGAGGCATGGATCTTCCCCCTACCCGCATCGCCGCCGTGATGGCCAGCGTGCGCGCCCGCATCAACGCCCGCAGCTACGTGCCGGGCATGCGCCTGCCGTCGGTGCGCGCGCAGGCCAAAGCCCTGCAGGTGTCGGTGTCCACGGTGGTGGAGGCCTATGCACGGCTGGTGGCCGAAGGGGTCATCAGTTCACGCCCCGGCGCGGGATTCCACGTCAACGGACCGGTGGCACCGCTGGCGCTGAGCGGCATCGACCCGCCCCGCGACCGCCAGGTCGACCCGCTCTGGCTGGCCCGGCAATCGCTGGAACACGACGCGCGCGTGCTCAAGCCCGGCTGCGGTTGGTTGCCCGAAGACTGGATGTACGTCGAGGGCATCCGCCGTGGCCTGCGCAGCGCGGCCCGCGCATCGGCCACGTCCCTGGCCGACTACGCCAGCCCGCTGGGCCTGCCGCCGCTGCGCCAGCTGCTGGCACGGCGGCTGGCCGGCCAGGGGGTTGACGCAGCACCGGAGCAGATCCTGCTGGCCGAGTCGGGCTCGCATGCCGTCGACCTGATCTGCCGTTTCCTGCTGCAGCCGGGCGACACCGTACTGGTCGATGACCCCTGCTATTTCAATTTCCTGGCCCTGCTCAAGGCCCACCGGGTGCAGGTGGTGGGCATTCCATACACGCCCAACGGGCCCGACGTGGCGGCGTTCGGCGCGGCGTTGCAGGCGCATTCGCCGCGGCTGTACATCACCAATTCGGGTCTGCACAACCCGACCGGCGCGGTGCTCTCGCCGGTGACCGCACACCGCCTGTTGACCCTGGCCGAAGGCAGCGACCTGGTGATCGTCGAAGACGACCTGTTCGCCGATTTCGAACACAGCCCCGCGCCCCGCCTGGCCGCCTTCGACGGGTTGTCGCGGGTGATCCAGATCGGCAGCTTTTCCAAGACACTGTCTGCCGCGGTGCGCTGCGGTTTCATCGCCGCGCGACCGGAGTGGATCGACGCGCTGGCCGACCTGAAGATCGCCACCAGTTTCGGCGGCGGTCGCCTGGCCGCCGACATCCTGCTGACCGCACTCACCGACAGCGGCTACCGCCGCCACGTGGAGACCGTGCGCACGCGCCTGGCCGCCGCGCGCGACGTCACCCTGGAACGCCTCGCCAGGCTCGGCATCCAGCCCTGGATCGTGCCGCAGGCCGGCATGCTGCTGTGGTGCCGCTTGCCCGATGGCATGGACGCCGCCGCCATCGCGCAGCGCAGCCTGGCCGACGGCGTGGTGCTGGCGCCCGGCAATGCCTTCAGCCCATCGCTGGGTGCGACCGGCTTCCTGCGCTTCAACGCCGCGCAGGCACAGGACACGCGCGTGTTCGAGGTGCTGGCGCAGGCCATGCGGAGGTGAGTCATCGTGAACGCTTCATGCTTGCGCCACGCAGTGCGCGGCACTTCACGGGCGTTGCGCACGCCGCGCGGGATAGTAGCCTGAAGACAGGGGACGACAGGCGCAATGCATGTGGGACAGAAGCGACGAGAGTGACCGCAGTGCGTTGATCGACGCCCTGAACGTGATGGATCCGGCGCTGGGAAAATCACTGGACCCGATCACCGAACTTGCCGCCTTCACCTTCGGCGTACCGATCGCGCTGATCTCCATCCTCGATGCCGACAGCCTGCGCTTCATCTCGCGCGTCGGTCTGGCCCTGGATCGCACCGACCGGCATGCCTCGGTCTGCGCCTGGGCGATCCAGTCCGACCAGGTGATGCAGGTGCCCGACCTGCGCGAGGATCCGCGCTTTGCCACCAATGCCCTGGTGACCGGGACCGAACAGCTGCGCTTCTATGCCGGCGCGCCGCTGGTGACCAAGACCGGGCTGGCGCTCGGCACGCTGTGCCTGATGGACCGTGTGCCACGGGTCCTGTCGCCGCTGGAAACCCAGCAGCTGCAGACCCTGGCGCGGGTGGTGATGGCGCAGATGGAACTGAAGGTGTCGATGGGCCGCCGCGAGCAGGTCACCGGCATGCCCAACCGCCAGCAGTTCCAGGCCGATCTGGACCTGCTGGCGCGGCGCGGCGACGGCGGGCAGTTCACCGCCGTGCTGCTGGATGTATTCGACGTGCACAGCGCCAACGACGCGGGCCAGGCGCTGGGCATGAAGCCGGTGGAAACCCTGCTGCGTCAGGCGGCCCTGCGCGTGCAGCACGTCCTGCAGGGCCAGGCCGAGGCCTACCACGTGGGCGTGAGCCGTTTCGCGTTCGTGCTCAACGGCCAGGACCATGCACAGGTGGACGCACTGCTTGATCGCCTGCGTGAGCGCCTGCGGCGGCCGTTGCTGGCCGGCAGCATCCCGATGTCGCCGCAGTTCCATGCCGGCGTCTGCGATTTCCAGGCCACGCAGGTTGACACCGGCGATGTGATCCGCAAATGCCTGGTGGCGATGAACCATGCCATGCAGACCGACGCGGGCCGGTGCTGGTATTCGGCCGACCGCGATACGCGCCTGCGCCGCCGCTACCGGCTGGCCTCCGACGCGGCGCGCGGCCTGGCGCAGCATCAGTTCAACCTGGTCTACCAACCCCGCTTCGCGCTGCGCGACGGCCTGCCGGTAGCTGCCGAAGCGCTGCTGCGCTGGGTACACCCGATGCTCGGGCCGGTCGGGCCGGGTGAGTTCATTCCCGTGCTGGAGCGCACCGCGCTGATGCCGACGATGAGCCGCTGGGTGGTGGACCATGCCTTGGCCCAGCTGGCGCGCTGGCAACACACGTTGCCCGGCTTCTGCCTGTCGCTGAACCTCTCGGCGCGCGACTTCGATGATGCCGGCCTGTGGGACATGCTGTCGGGGCAGCTGGCCATACACGGCGTGCCTGCGTCGTTGCTGGAAGTGGAAATCACCGAAGGCGAATGGCTGCAGGGCCATCCGTCTGCCCTGCCGCAACTGCGCGCGATGGCCGCCGCCGGGATCCGCATCGCCATCGATGACTTCGGCAGCGGCTACAGCAACTTCAGCTACCTCAGCGAACTGCCGGTGTCGCTGATCAAGATCGATCGCAGCCTGGTCACCGGCATGGCCCAGTCACGCACCGCGCGGCTGAAAGTGGAGGCGATCATCAAACTGGCCCGGCAACTGGGCTACCGCACGGTGGCCGAAGGCGTGGAGACCGAGGCGGAGCTGTCGCTGCTGCGCCTGTGGGGCTGCGACGAGGCACAGGGCTACCACCTGGCCCGGCCGATGGTGGCCGAGGCCGCCGCCCACCTGGTGGCCGCCTGCCGCGCCGGATCGCCTGCCGACGAAGCGGGCTGAGGCATCACGTCACTGCCTTGGACCGGGAATTCACCGGACCTTGATCGGCTCCGGCAGTACGCTCAAGGTGCATCGTCGAGGAACCAAGTGGATGCCCAATACAGGCCTGTTCTACCTGCTGGATGTAATCGGTGACGCCAGCCAGGAGGATCCGCAGGCGCTGAGCCGGTTGACCTTCGTGCGTGCCCAGTGTCTGCAGTGCCACGCCATCCTCAGCCTGTCCGGCGCGCCGGGCCTGGTCAACGTGGCCCATGGTGCGGCCGTACTTACCTGCGAGCGGTGCAAGAACCGCCAGGCCATTTCCGGCGCGCGCTTTGCCGACTTGGTGCGGCGCGTCGAACACGGGCTGATCCCCACCGTGGGAGACATCCCCCAGGCACCGGGTGCAAGTGGGGACGACACGCACCTGCATCGCCACTAGGTCACCGTTCGCCGCTGAGTAAAACGCTGCCGCCGCTCACGGCGGCGCGGACCTCATGCGCGCGGGATCCCCAGCGTGAATCGTGCGCCTTCCCCCGGGACCGAATCGATCTCGACGAATCCGTCGGCCTGGCGCACCGTGCCGCGAATCTGGGCCAGCCCCAGCCCGGTGCCCATGCCGGCCGGCTTGGTGGTGAAGTAGGCTTCGAACAGGCGCTTGCGCACCTCCGGCGCGATGCCCGGCCCGTCATCCTGGACGCTGAGCACGATGTACGCACCGGGCTTGTGCGGTTCCTCCACGGGCACCTCATCCACCTGCCGCTCGCCCAGCAACAGGGTGACGTTGCCGCGTTCACCACAGGCATCGCGCGCGTTGATGACCAGGTTCATCACCGCCCGTTCCAGGCTGTGCAGGTCGACCTGGACCAGCGCCTGGGTGATTTCCGGGTGGTAGGCCAGCGTGATGCCGGCGCCCGCGGCCTGCTGCAGCAGCGGCAGCAGCTCCTCCATCATCCGCGCCACGTCCACCAACTGCGGGCGATAGGGGTGGTGGCGGGCGAACCCGAGCAGGCGCTGCGACATCGCCGCGCCCTGCTGCACCGCCCGGTCTGCCATCTGCAGCAGGCTGGCATCGCGCTCCATCAGCTGCCCGTGCGTGCGCACCATCTCGATGGCCGTGCCGGCCACGTGCAGCACGTTGTTGAGGTCGTGCACCGTGCCGGCCAGCAGCTGCCCGACCGCGTCGCCCTTCTGCGCCTGCGCGGCCACGGTCTCGGCCACGCGCTGGGCGACCCGGGCGATGTCCAGCTCCCCCTGCAGCTCGGTGCTGCGCTGTTGGGCGTTGGCCAACTGCGCGTTGAGCTCATCGGTGAACACCGTTCCCACCATCGACGGGGCGTGTTCGCGCAGCGCCGCGGTCAGGGTGCGCAGCGCCGCCTCGGCCCGGTGCCGGGCGGTGACGTCACGGTTGACCGCGAGCAACCCGCGCACCTCGCCCTGCACGTCGCGCAGCGGACTGGTGGAAACCAGCCAGAAACGGTGCTCGCCGGCGGGCGTGAGGCACTCCGCCTCGAACTGGCGGCGCTCGCCCCGCGCGGCAGCGGACAGGGCATCGGCCACCTTGTGGTGTTCCTCCTCCGGCCACAGCGACGCCCACTGCGCGCCGATCACATGCTCGGCATTCTCCGCCGCCACCCGGGCCAGCCCGTGGGCGTTGACGAACCTGACCGTGCCGTCCAGTGAGACTTCCTTGATGGAGTCCAGGGACAGCTCGACGATCTGGTGAAAAACATCATCCATCTGGGGGATGGTCATGGACGCGGCGCTCGACGATAGGGGGCCATTCTGCACCCAACCGGGGCCGCCGCGCAGGGTCGGCCGCGGCCTGGGTGGGGGCCGCGCCCGGCCAGCCCACCACCACGGGCCACGACAACACCCGTGGCCGCCACCAGATGTGCCATGCTCCGCCCCACCACCACCGGAGAACACTGCAATGGCCAAGGGTATGGACAAGCAGAAAGAGCAGAAGAAGAAGCCTGCCAAGACTGCCAAGGAAAAGAAGGCAGAGAAGAATGAAAAGAAGAGCGCACGCGGTTTCGCGCCGACCTGATGCTTCGGTAGAACAGCGGGCGCCCTGGGTGGGGCAGTGCATCTGCAACGTGCGCTGACCTGCTCTGGCGCCCGTTTCCGTCTGGCCACCTGCACGGGCGCACTGTCCCGGGCGGGGGGTGCTTACGGCAACAGCGCGACGATCAGCTTCGGCAGGTAGAGCATCGCGGCGACCACGGCCGCCAGGATCAGGAACGTTTTCAGGGTCAATGGCCGGCGCCGCGGGTTGGCGAAATGCAGCTGCAGGTCAAGCAGCTCGGCGTCCAGGATGCGTTGCTCGGCCGCCGTGCGTGCAGACAGTTCCCCGGCCTGCTTCTCAAGCAGGCGGTAGCGCGCCATCAACTCACGGGCCGGTGTTCTACGCAGGATCTGCGCCCGTATCGCGACCAGACGCTCCGCTTGGGGCATCAGTGCCGGCGCGAACTGCTCGGCCGATGCCTGCCGGCCCGCAAGGCGTGCAGCGTGAGCCGCCATCTCCGCCTGAAGGGCGTCGCGCTCGATGTAAAGCTCGGCCAGTGATTTCCTGCGCAGGTTCATTGCCTTTTCCGGTGGTCGGTGCTGCTATCTGGACAGCAACACCGTGCAGGCCACGCCGATGAGCACGGCGCACCCGATCAGGCATCCCCACGCCCAGCGACTGCCCGGTCGGCCAAATGCATCGAGTACGGCGCCGACGATGTGGCTGATGATGTCCATGACAGGTGCGACCTTCCAACGGGGGGATGCGGTCAGAATGTTCATTCTCCCGCCTTGCTGTAGTGGCCCGCAACAAGCCCCCAGGTGCGTCGCTGCTCCGCACGCCACCGACGCGCACGTCGGCGGCGAACCGGAGAGGTCGTTGGGGGCACGACCGATGCGCGACGCCCGGCACCGGTGGCGCCCCGTCGACGGTGCGAAGAATCTCCTCGGGCGTTGCGGCGTTTCCATCGGCGAGCACAAGCGTCACGTCACGCAGGTTCCCGGGATCGGCAAGCGGGTTGCTGCCGAAGAAGGCGATGTCCGCCTCCATACCTTCCGCAATGCGCCCGGTCCGGTCGCCGATACCGAGCAGGTCGGCGGCATCGGATGTGGCCAGCCGGAGCACCTCCCAGGTACTGATGCCGGCGCGCATGTGCAGGTCCAGTTCGCGGCTGTATGCCGGGCCGCCGCCATTGCCATCGGTGCCCACCAGGATCGGCACGCCCGCACCGTGCAGTCTTCGCGCCAGCTCCAGCACCTTGGGCATCACGGCCCGCGCGCGCTGGTGATCCGCTGCGTCCATGCGCGGCAGAAAAGACAGCAACGCCTCGAGGTTGGCCGGATGCATGTAGGCCCTGTCTTCGAGAGGGAGCACCGTGTCCAGGCGGTCACTGTTGTAGGCCAACGCGTTGACACCCAGCGTGGTGCTCACCACCACGCGTCGCTGGGCCAGTTCGGCGAGCATCTCCTGGATGAGTGGACCGTCGAACGCCGCCAGTTCAAACCAACGGAACAGGTACCGTGCGTCGGCCCCCCGCTCTGCCAGGTAAAGGGCGCGCTGCTCGGGTTCAAGCAGATCGGCGCTGGTGGGCAGCGTGTGTTCCAGACCATCGATGCCAAGCCGGGCTGCCTGCGTCCAGCTGATGGTATCCAGGTGTGCGATCGCCTTGAGCCCGTGCCGATGCGCGGCCTGGATACCCTGATGGAGTTCATCGGCATCCAGCCCGCTGTAGAGCTTGAAGTAGCGCATGCCCATGCCCGCCTGTCGCCGGGCTTCGGCGTCCCATTCCGCCTCCGAGCGCGGGTAGGCGAATGCGGCACCGCCAAACGGCGGCGGCTGGATGACAGCGCCCGCATGCAGTGCCTCGGGCCCCCGCCAGGCGCCACGCCGGATCTGTGCATCGTAATGGGCATTCGCGACCGGGTCGCCGCCGGGGTTACGCACCGTGGTGATGCCGAACGCGAGCGCAACGGCTGCGTTGTACCGGGTGATTGCATCGACACTCGGAATGCGGATGGTCGGCGCACCGTCGACCACCTCGACGCTGTGCGGCCCCGAGGTGATGTGCGCATGCCCATCAATGAGCCCTGGCAGCGCAAAGTGGCCCGTCATGTCCACCGAACGCTCCGGCGGCCTGCCCGTCCACGCACCTGCGCCGACCGACGCTATCCTGCCGTCGTCCACCAGGATGTAGGCGTCCTCCACCACGCGCTGCGCCAAGGGATCAACGAGCGAGAAGCCGTGATAGAGCACGCCTGCGCGCGCCCCACCCGTCCTGGCCGCCACGTGGCAGCCCAGCAAGGGCACGCAGGCCAGGAACGCGATCACTACCTGCCTGAGATTACGCTGCATCGTCGCGCCTCCCAGGCAGAAGCCTGCCCAGCAGCGTCCGGCGCAGCTGGACGACGGTAAGGCCCAGCAGTGCAGCCGCCGCCCAGAACAGCACCTCGGTAGCCACAAGGGCCACGCTCAGCAGCGCGACCCGTGCGGTGGTTCCGACGCCGATCGCCATCGACAGCGCAAACGTAGCCCACGCTGCCAGGCAGAGCACGCCGCCCACGGCAAGTACCTGCTTCTTTCCCTTGGAACGGCCCAGCGCGGTGGCCAGGTGTTCGATCGTCTTTCGCATGGGTGTTCCTCTCTGTGTGGTCTTGGTTGGCGTCGGTTCGCGATGAACATGCCAGTCCCTTGGGTAGTACCCTCCGGGCGCGGGTTTCTTACCGCTCACGCAGCGAAGAACGACGTGTAAGAAATCGCCCCGGTTCAACGACTGTGTGCATGTACCTATTGGAGGCACCGCCTGATGCACCCGCTGTGGTCCGATGTCCAACAGCACCTGCCGCGTGTATGGCGGACGGTGCGCGCCTACGAGCGCGACCCGGTTGCACAGGAGGACCTTGTCCAGGAGGTGCTTCTTGCGGTGTGGCAGGGCCTGCCACGACTGCGTGACCCCGCACGGCTTCCGGCCTACATGCTTCGCATCGCCCACAACCTTGGCGCCAGCCACGTGCGGCACGCCGTGCGCGCCCCGGCCCCGGGCCACCTGGATCAGGCGGCCATGGAATCCATTGCCGATGCCGCAGCGGATTCTGGGGACGCCGCCAGTCAATGGCTGCTCGATGCACTGCGCCTGCTCCCGCTGCCGCAACGACAGGTCCTCCTGCTGCAGTTGGAGGGTTTCGACTACAAGGAGATCGCCGAGATGCTCGGCATCAGCACCGACAACGTTGGCGTGCGCGCACACCGGGCGCGCAAGGCACTGCAGGAGATCCACGATGGACATCAATGACGACGCCCTGCGCGCGCTCTGGCAACGGCAGCAGCCCCCATCCCGCCTGGCCGAAACGATGGCCCGGAAGATCCAACGGCACCGCCGCCTCGCTGCCGTGCGCGTCACCCTCGAGGTTGCAGTGACGGTCGCGGGCATCGCCCTGCTCACCTGGCCCGCGGCGGACGGGCGTCTGTCACCTGGCCAATGGCTGCTGATCCCGTTCTTCTCGGTGTTCCTCGTTACCAGCTGGACCCTTCTGCTGCGACAGCAGAGCGACCAGCGTGTCGCCGCGCACGCGCCGGTGGCGGTCTACGCGTCGATCCGGACGCTGCAGCTGCGCAACAGGCTGCGGCACTTGAAGCTGGCGCAGGTGTCGGCGCTGGCGCTGTGCGGTTACGCGCTGGCCAGCGTGATCGTCTGCCATCTGCTGGGCACGGCCGAGTGGAAACAGGCTGCGCTTCGTCTCGCGGCGTGGGCGGTGGCCTGGATGGTCGGG
>NZ_QAIW01000266.1:0-3374 GCF_003061285.1 Stenotrophomonas sp. HMWF003
CCCTGTAACACCCCTGTCAAGCCTTGTTCGGTCAGGCTCACGCCGCTACCCTGACCGGGCATTACATTGGCCCGGCATGTCCACTTCCCGTTTCGTACATCTCCACGTCCACACCGAATTTTCGCTGGCGGATTCGACCATCCGTGTCCCGGCGAAGCCGGATCAGGCTGACCCGAAGAAAGCCAAGCAGGCCAACCTGCTCAGCCGCGCGGTGGAACTCAAGCTGCCTGCCCTGGCAGTGACCGACCTGAACAACCTGTTCGCCCTGGTCAAGTTCTACAAGGCCGCCGAAACCGTGGGCATCAAGCCCATCGCCGGCGCGGACATCATGATCGCCGAAGAGGGCATGACCCCCTGGCGCATGACCCTGCTGTGCCGCGATCGTGACGGCTACCTCAGCCTGTCACGCCTGCTCACCCGCGCCTGGATGGAAGGCCACCGCCCCGAAGGCGGCGTCGCCGTCCATCCGGACTGGCTCAAGGCCGGCTGCCACAACCTGTTTGCCCTGGCCGGCCGCGACAGCCTGGCCGGCCGCCTCGCCGGCGAAGGCCGCCATGACCTGGCCGAGCAGCAACTCGCCGACTGGCAGCGCGTGTTCGGCGATGGCCTGCACCTGGAACTCACCCGCACCGGGCGCGACGGCGAAGAAGCCTTCAACCAGTTCGCCCTGCTCGCCGCGGGCCAGCGTGGCCTGCCCGTGGTCGCCAGCAACGACGTGCGCTTCCTGCAGCCGGAGGATTTCGCCGCCCACGAAGCGCGCGTGTGCATCTCCTCCGGGCGCGTGCTCGACGACCCCAAGCGCCCGCGCGACTACAGCGACCAGCAGTACCTCAAGTCGGCCGACGACATGTGCGCGCTGTTTGCCGACATTCCCGACGCGATCGACAACACCCTCGCGCTGGCCGAACGCTGCAACATCGAAATGCGCCTGGGCACCTACTTCCTGCCCAACTACCCGGTGCCCGAAGACGAAACGCTCGACAGCTGGATCTGCAGCGAATCGCGCAAGGGCCTCGAAGCGCGCCTGGAAAAGAATCCGCTGGCCGAAGGCAAGACCCGCGCCGACTACTTCGAGCGCCTGGAATTCGAGCTGGCCACCATCATCAAGATGGGCTTCCCCGGCTACTTCCTGATCGTGGCCGACTTCATCCAGTGGGGGAAGAACCAGGGCATCCCGATCGGCCCCGGCCGTGGTTCCGGTGCCGGCTCCCTGGTGGCCTGGGCGCTGCAGATCACCGACCTCGACCCGATCCCGTACAACCTGCTGTTCGAGCGGTTCCTCAACCCCGAACGTGTGTCGATGCCCGACTTCGACATCGACTTCTGCATGGACCGCCGCGACGAAGTCATCGACTACGTGGCGCGCAAATACGGGCGCGAACGGGTCAGCCAGATCATCACCTACGGCACCATGGCCGCCAAGGCGGTGGTGCGCGACTCCGGGCGCGTGCTCGGCTTCCCGTATGGCCTGGTCGACGGCGTGTCCAAGCTGATCCCCAACATCCTGGGCATCTCGCTCAAGGACGCCATGGGCGAAGGCAAGGATTCGGAAATGGCGTCGCCGGAGCTGATCCAGCGCTACCAGAACGAAGACGACGTCCGCGACCTGATCGACCTGGCCCGCCAGCTCGAAGACCTCACCCGCAACGCCGGCAAGCACGCCGGTGGCGTGGTGATCGCGCCCGAGCCGCTGGCCGAGTTCTGCCCGCTGTTCGCCGAACACGACGAAGGCGGCCGCGGCCGCAACCCGGTCACCCAGTTCGACAAGAACGACGTCGAAGAAATCGGTCTGGTGAAGTTCGACTTCCTCGGCCTGCGCACGCTGACGATCATCGACTGGGCGGTCAAGGCGATCAACAAGCGCCACGAACGCGCTGGCATTCCGCCGGTGGACATCACCGCGCTGCCGCTGGACGACGTGGCCACCTACAAGGACATCTTCGCCAACGGCAACACCGGCGCGGTGTTCCAGTTCGAATCCTCGGGCATGCGCCGCCTGCTGAAGGACGCGCGCCCCGACCGCTTCGAAGACCTCATCGCACTGGTGTCGCTGTACCGCCCCGGCCCGATGGACCTGATTCCCTCCTTCAACGCGCGCAAGCACGGGCAGGAAGAAATCATCTATCCCGATCCGCGCACCGAAGCGATCCTGAAAGACACCTACGGCATCATGGTGTACCAGGAGCAGGTGATGCAGATGGCGCAGATCGTGGGCGGTTACTCGCTCGGCGGCGCCGACCTGCTGCGCCGCGCGATGGGCAAGAAGGTGCCGGCCGAAATGGCCAAGCACCGCGAGATCTTCCGCGAAGGCGCGGCCAAGGACGGGGTGAGCGAGGCCAAGGCCGACGCCATCTTCGACCTGATGGAAAAGTTCGCCGGCTACGGCTTCAACAAGTCGCATGCCGCCGCCTACGCGCTGGTCAGCTACCAGACCGCCTGGCTCAAGCGTCATTACCCGGCCGAGTTCATGGCGGCCACGCTCTCCTCGGACATGGACAACACCGACAAGGTGGTGGGCTTCCTGGCCGAAGTGCGCAACCTCGGCCTGACCGTGCTGCCGCCGCGCGTGAACGAATCGGCGTACATGTTCGAAGCCTCCAGTGCCGACACCATCGTGTACGGCCTGGGCGCCATCAAGGGCGTTGGCCAGGGCGCATGCGAAGCGGTCGTGGAAGAACGCGCACGCGGCGGTCGTTACGAATCGCTGCTGGATTTCTGCATGCGCGCCGAGTCGGGCAAGCTCAACCGGCGCACCCTGGAAGCGATGATCAACTGCGGCGCGATGGACGGCCTGGGCAAGAACCGCGCCTCGTTGATGCTGCAGCTGCCCGAAGTGCTCAAGGCCACCGACCAGATCACCCGCGAGAAGGCGTCCGGGCAGAACTCGCTGTTCGGCGCCCCCAGCCCGCAGGCCACGGCGCAGCAGCTGGACCTGCCCGAAGCCAAGGAATGGGCGTTGGGCCAGCTGCTCGACGGCGAGCGCGACACGCTGGGCTTCTACCTGAGCGGGCATCCGTTCGATCCGTATGCGGATGACGTCAAGGAACTGGTCGGTACCGACCTCGGCATGCTCGAGCGCCTGATCCCGCCGGCCCGCCCCAGCAAGGACGGCGAGAAGCGCGCCTGGCGCCAGGAAACCCCGGTGATCCTGGCCGGCCAGGTGGTCGGCGTGCGGCGCAAGGGCGAAAGCCAGGTGTTCATGCAGCTGGAAGACAGCAAGGGCCGCGTGGAGTGCAGTGCCTTCACCGACGGCCTGGCCGAGTTCGGCCACCTGATGACCAAGGACCGCATCCTGATCGTCAAGGGCGGCCTGCGCGAGGATGAATTCAACGGCGGCTACGCGCTGCGCATCCGCCAGTGCTGGGATTACGAAG
>NZ_QAIW01000266.1:3385-5772 GCF_003061285.1 Stenotrophomonas sp. HMWF003
CTGCTCGACCGCCACCGCCCCGGCCGCACGCCGCTGCGCATGGACCTGCTGCTGGGGTCCGAACAGGGCCCGGTGGCCGGCATGCTCGACGTCGGCGGCGACATCGCCGTGCGGGTGGACAGCCAGCTGGTCGACGCATTGCGCGCCGATCCCGCCGTGCGCACCGTGAAGGTCCGCTACAGCCCGCCCTGGGCGAACTGATCCGCGTCACCGCTCCACGTTCCACCGTTCTTCCGCTCCACAACAGGTAACCGGTTTTGATCACACGTTTTGCCGGGCTGCTGCTTGCCGCCCTTGCCCTCAGCGGCTGCACCAGCCCGTCCCAGACCTTCGAGATCGACAACCCGGGCGACACCCCGCTGACCCTGCGCATCGACGGCAACGAACTGCCGATCGCCGCGCACGCCTCGCGGCCGGTCAAGCTCAAGCCCGGTGAGCACCACCTGCAGACCCCGGCCCTGGGCGAGGTGCGGTTCATCGTCTACGCGCGCGGCAAGGGCGGCCTGATCAACCCGACGCTGGGCGAGTACGTCATCGCCAGCGAGATCTACGTCACCGGCGAAGACAAGCTCGGCAATTTCGGCCGCGTGGACCACCACATCGAGCTGGGCGGGGTCGGCTTCGACGGCCCGTACAGCACCACCCACGCGCTGTTCATCGACCACGCCTGGACCTTCGGCGTGCGCGAGCCGTTCCCCGACGAGCAGACCGTGGCCCACGTGGACGAGACCGGCGGCCGGATCAACACCAAGATCTTCACCGCCCCGGACTTCATCGCCTACGTCGAGGCCAGCCGCGGCGAACCGGGCGCCTACCGGCGCCAGCAGCCGGCCGGTTACCAGGCGCCAACCTATACGCTGGAGCCCGCCCCCACCGCCCTGCCCGCGCTGGACCCGGCCTTCGAACGGCATGCCGCCCCCCTGCGCGAGCTGTATGCGCGCTACCTCAAGGCCACCACCGCCGACGCCCAGCTGCAGCTGCAGCAGGAGGCCTTCCAGGCGCAGATGGCCTTCACCGCCGCCACCGCCGCGCTGGGCTCGGGCCTGCCGGTGGAGGCCAACGAGGCCTACAACACCTTCGTGCAGACCCGCGGCAGCCTGATGGGCAGCGCCGCCCTGGTTGTACCCTGACCTGACTGGCGCCCCCTGCCCCGCTGCGTTACCGTCGGTTTCCAGACGACGGCGTACGGGGCTTTTCGGCGCATTCGGCTACACTTTCCCTCTTTTCTTCACGACGGTTTCCGATGAATCCGAACTACCTCGACTTCGAGCAACCCATCGCTGATCTGGAGGCGAAGATCCAGGACCTGCGCAGCGCCAGCGCCGGGCCTGCGGTCAATGTCGAGGCCGAGGTGCATGCCCTGCAGGACAAGCTGCGGGTGCGTACCGCGCAGATCTTCCGCAACCTGACCTCGTGGCAGATCCTGCAGCTGGCCCGTCATCCCTCGCGCCCGTACACCGCCGACTACATCCGCATCTTCTGCGATGAGTTCCAGGAACTGGCCGGGGACCGCGCCTTCGCCGACGACAAGGCCATCATGGGCGGCCTGGCCCGCATCGGTGGCCGCTCGGTGATGCTGATCGGCCACCAGAAGGGCCGCGACACCAAGGAAAAGATCAAGCGCAACTTCGGCATGCCCAAGCCGGAGGGCTACCGCAAGGCGCTGCGCCTGATGAAGATGGCCGAACGCTTCGGCCTGCCGGTGCTGACCCTGATCGACACCGCGGGCGCCTGGCCGGGCATCGACGCCGAATCGCGCGGCCAGTCCGAGGCGATCGCGCGCAACCTGATGGAGATGGCCGAACTGAAGGTGCCGGTGATCTGCACCGTGATCGGCGAAGGCGGTTCCGGCGGCGCGCTGGCGCTGGGCGTGGGCGACCGCACCGTGATGCTGGAGTACAGCGTGTACTCGACCATCACCCCCGAAGGCTGCGCCTCGATCCTGTGGAAGGACGCCGGCAAGGCCAAGGAAGCGGCGGAGCAGCTGGGCATGACCGCCCCGCGCCTGAAGAGCCTGGGCCTGATCGACAAGATGGTGCGCGAGCCGACCGGCGGCGCCCACCGCAATCCGAACCAGATGGGCAAGCGCCTGAAGGCCGTCCTGCTCAACGAGCTGGACGAACTGCAGAAGCTGTCGGTGGACGACCTGCTCGCCCGCCGCTACGAGCGCCTGCGCAGCTACGGCACCTACGAGACCATCTAAGCGGATTGCCGTTGCGATGGAACCAAAAAAGCCGGACGCGAAAGCGCCCGGCTTTTTTCATGCGCCGACCGGTAGAGCCGACCGTTGGTCGGCTGCCGTTGCGGCGGTCTCTTGCGGCTGCCGGCTGCCGGGATCACCGGACATGGTCGAGAGCCGGCCAGCGGCCGGCACTACCGTCGCACAG
>NZ_QAIW01000266.1:5782-15140 GCF_003061285.1 Stenotrophomonas sp. HMWF003
CCATCGCGCCCCTCAGAACGGCTTGGCCAGCACCAGCCACACCACGCCGATGAACAGCACCAGCGGCAGTTCGTTGAACCAGCGCAACGCGCGCGAGGACGGCAGCGGCTTGCCGCGAACGTTGCCCTTCAACAAGCGGCCGGTCCAGGAGTAGTACACCAGCAGCAGCACCACCAGGCCCAGCTTGGCGTGCAGCCAGCCGGCCGCGCCCGGCGCCACCATGGTCGGGAAATCGGGGATCACCTTGTAGCCCAGCCACAGCACCAGCCCCAGGATCAGCGCGAAGCCGAACATCATGTGGCCGAACTTGTACAAGCGCAGGCCCATCAGCTGCAGCCGCTCGGTCACCGGCAGCTGGCCGGCGGTCTCGCTCAGGTTCACCAGGATCCGCGGCAGGTAGAACACCGCCGCCATCCAGGCCACCACGAACAGCAGATGGAAGGTCTTGACCCAGTAATAGCTCTGCATGCGCTCGCTCCAGCGGCTGGCGTAGGTTGTCGGGCATTCTCGCATGCCCGGGCAGAGCCGCCCCATGCTGGGCTGGCGCGACCAATCGCCACACCACCGCCACGCAGGCCGCTGCGCGACACCGTACGATAGGCGCCGTTTTCACGACTTCGCATGATCGCCATGGACAAGACCTACGACGCCGACTACTTCAAGCGCTGGTACCAGGCCGACCAGGCCGGTGGCGCCGCGCGCCTGGCGCGCAAGGTGGCCCTGGCCGTGGCCAGCGCCGAGTACTACCTGGAACGCCCGATCCGCAGCGTGCTCGACATCGGCTGCGGCGAAGGCGCCTGGCGCGCGCCGCTGCTCAAGCTGCGCCCGCGCGTGCAGTACCTGGGCTTTGACAGCAGCGAGTACGCCATCCACCGCTACGGCCGCAGCCGCAACCTGCACATGGCCAAGGTGGGCGACTTCGCCTGGTTGCGCCCGTGCGCGCCGGTCGACCTGCTGGTGTGTTCGGACGTGATGCATTACGTGCCCAGCCGCGAGCTGCGCCCGGCCCTGGAGGGCTTCGCCGAACTCACCGGCGGTGTGGCCTTCCTGGAGGCGTTCAGTGCCGAGGACGAGTTCGACGGCGACCACGAAGGCTTCCAGGCGCGTCCGGCGCGCTGGTACCGCAGTGGCCTGAAGAACGCCGGCTTCACCGCGCTGGGCTCGCACTGCTGGCTGTCCCCTGCCTTGGCCGGGCATGCCGCCGCGCTGGAACGCGCGGACCGCTGATTCTCGATAACAAATGAGACAGACCCCGTATTAACGCGCCGATCCTGCCGGTAGGCTATGCTGCGCGGCAACATAAGACCATACATATTCGGACGCCATGCTTTATCAACTGCATGAGTTGACCCGCAACATGCTCGCCCCGTGGGTTCACCAGGCCCAGGCCAACGCCAAATTCTTCGCCAACCAGGGTCACTGGTGGTCGCAGATGCCCGGTGCCGATCGCCTGGCCGCGGTCAACGAGCTGTTCCATCGCATCGGCAAGGATTACGAGAAGCCCGAGTGGGGCATCAACGAAATCGAGGTCGATGGCGAGCGCGTGCCGATCGTGGTGCACGAGGAAGTCAGCAAGCCGTTCTGCAAGCTGCTGCGCTTCAAGCGTCACAGCAACGAGGCCGACCAGCTGCACACCATGCTCAACCAGCCGTTCGTGCTGGTGGTGGCGCCGCTGTCGGGCCACCACGCCACGCTGCTGCGCGACACCGTGCGCACCCTGCTGCGCGACCACCGCGTGTATGTCACCGACTGGGTGGATGCACGCATGGTGCCGGGCAGCGACGGCGAGTTCGGGCTGGACGATTACATCGCCTACGTGCAGGAATTCATCCGCCACCTGGGCGCTGAAAAGCTGCACGTGGTGAGCGTGTGCCAGCCGACCGTGCCGGTGCTGGCGGCGGTGTCGCTGATGGCCAGCCGTGGCGAGCCGACGCCGCGCACGCTGGTGATGATGGGCGGCCCGATCGATGCGCGCTGCAGCCCCACCGCAGTGAACAACCTGGCCACGCAGAACCCGTTGTCGTGGTTCGAGAACAACGTCATCCACACCGTGCCGGGCACCTACCCCGGCGCCGGTCGCCGCGTGTACCCGGGCTTCCTGCAGCATGCCGGGTTCCTGTCGATGAACCCGAGCCGGCACTTCAGTTCGCACTGGGATTTCTACGCCGACCTGGTCAAGGGAGACATGGAAGACGCCGACGCGCACCGTCGTTTCTACGACGAGTACAACGCGGTGCTGGACATGCCGGCCAAGTACTACCTCGACACCATCGAAGTGGTGTTCCAGCAGTTCCTGCTGCCGCGTGGCAAGTGGTACGTCAACGGCGAGCACGTGAACCCGGCGGCGATCACCGGGACGGCCCTGCTCAGCATCGAGGGCGAGCTGGACGACATCGCCGGGCTCGGGCAGACCGAAGCGGCGCAGGCGTTGTGCAGCGGTATTCCGGCCGAACACCGCGAGCATTTCATCGTGGAAGGCGCCGGCCATTACGGCATCTTCAGCGGCCGCCGCTGGCGCGAAACGGTGTACCCCAAGGTGCGTGATTTCTTCGCGACCCATGCGTACACCGCGACGGCCAAGCCGAAGAAGGCCGCCAAGATCACCAGCAACGTCACCCCGTTGCGGCGCAAGGCGGGCTGAGAGCACCTCGCAGCGCATCCGGTAGTGCCGGCCGCTGGCCGGCTCCAAGCAATGCCGGCCGAAACCAGGTAGTGCCGGCCGCTGGCCGGCTCCAAGCAACGCCGGACGAAACAAGGGTAGTGCCGGCCGCTGGCCGGCTCCACGCGATGCAGGACGAAACCAGGGTAGCCCCGGCCGCTGGCCGGCTCCAAGCAATGCCGGACGAAACCAAGGTAGTGCCGGCCGCTGGCCGGCTCCAAGCAATGCCGGACGAAATCAGGGCCCCGGCCGCTGGCCGGCTCCACGCGATGCAGGATGTACGTGGAGCCGGCCAGCGGCCGGCACTACCGGTCTTGGCCTAACGGTCGGGAATTACAGCCGCACCAGCAGGTGCTTGGCCATCATCCCGTGCAGGTGGCCGATGCCGCGTGCCAGGTGCAGGGTGACGAACAGCAGCAGCACCCCGGCCACCGCCAGCAGCGGCGTGGCCCACATCGACAGCATCTGCTCGCCTTCGATGTAGATGCCCGGGATCTCGCCGGTGAACAAAGCCGCGACCGGCGCCCAGATGAAGGTCAGCGAGATTGAGAGCAGGGTCACCGCGATGGTGAAGTACACGATGCCCAGCGGCAGCATCAGCACGAAGTACAGCAGCGTCAGCCAGGTGCGGCCATCGGTGAACATGTCGCCCACCCGCTGCAGCCAGCTGCGGCTGCGGTCGGAATAGGTCGGCCGGCGCGGCATGCGTTCGCCCAGCAGCGCTTCCACCAGCCGCCCTTCCAGCAGCGACAGACCGCGAACCGACCCGAAGAACAGCACGGTGATCGGAATGCCGATGATCAGCACCATCAACCCCAGCGACAGCGACAGCCCGGTCACCACCCAGGTGAAGAAGAACGTGCCGGTGGCCAGCGACAGCAGCATGTAGAACAGCGCCCCGTAGGTGCGGGCTTCCAGCGCCACGCCGAAGAACCGGGCCAGCGCCGAACGCGGCTTGGGCGTGGCCGGCGGCGGGGTGCCGATGCTTGCCGCGGCCGCCCCACACGCCGTGCCCGCGGCCACCACGGCCCGGCGCAGCGGCGCTGCACCCGCGCTGGGCGTACGCAGCGCGCGGTTCACGGTGATTTCGGTTTCGCGGTAGATGTCGGCCACTTCTTCCGGCGCGCCGTAGCTGCTGGCGACGTCGGCGATCACCTCGGCCTCGCTGCGGCCGGGTTGGGCCGCCAGTTCGGAGCGCAGGTACTCCTCGGCGTCGTACAGCGCGTCCTGCACCATCGCCGGATCGGCGTCGTGCAGGGCGGCGCGCAGCTGCGCCAGGTACTCGGGAATGGTGGTCGGCAAGGCCCGACCGGCCACGGACGCAATGTTCATTCACTTACCCCTTCCAGGACGGAATCGACGGAATCACGGGTGGCGCGCCACGCGGCGGTCCATTGCCGGAGCACCTCACGGCCCGTGTCATTGATGCGGTAGTAGCGTCGCGGCGGACCGGCCATCGACGGTTCAACATGGCTTTCCAGCAACCCGGCCCCTTCCAGGTTGCGCAGCACCGGGTACAGCGCGCTCTGCTTGCCGCTCAGCACCCCCTCGCCGACCCGCTCCAGCTCCTTGGCGATCAGGTAGCCGTACAGCGGCTCGCCGGCCTTGGCCAGCACCGCCAGCAGGGCCAGCGAGACCGTGCCGGCGCTGAGCTCTTTCTGGAACTTCTTGAGGTGGGCGTCGTGGTCGCTCATCGCGTTCTCCAACTAGCGTGGAGTCAACACTAGTGTGAAGTCCGGTATAGCGAATGTGCCCTTAGTCACCGTGCCGGTTGGGCACCGCACCGCCGCTGGTCGCAGCAGCCGCGCTTCGCGCACAATCGGCAGACACTTCCTGAACGGGTTCGCCATGTCGCCTTGCCGCACTGCCCTGCTTGCCCTCGCCCTTGCCTGCGCGCTGCCCGCCAGCGCCGCCACGCCCTACCGCAGCCCGCAGCAGATCCTGGACGCTTCCCCGGCCAGCGATTGGCGCACGCCGGACCCGGCCAACGTGCTGTACATGACCCTGCCGACCGGGCGGGTCACGATCGAGCTGGCCCCGGCGTTCGCGCCGCAGCACGTGGCCAACATCCAGACGCTGGCGCACGAACATTTCTGGGATGGCGAGAGCATCTACCGGGCCCAGGACAACTTCGTGGTGCAGTTCGGGGACGCCGATGCCGACGATGTGGCCAAGGCCAAGCCGCTCGGCAGTGCCAAGCGCAAGCTCCCGGCCGAGTTCCAGCGCGACAGCAAGGGGCTGAAGGTGAGCGTGCTGCCCGACCGTGACGGCTGGGCAGACCAGACCGGCTTCGTCGATGGTTTCCCGGTGGGCCAGGACCGGCAGGACGGGAAGACCTGGCTGGCGCACTGCTACGGCACGCTGGGTGCGGGCCGCAGCAACGAGGAAGACAGCAGCATCGGGGCGGAGCTGTACGTGGTGACGGGGCAGTCGCCGCGCCAGCTGGACCGCAACATCACGGTGGTGGGGCGGGTGCTGCAGGGGATGGAGTTGCTGAGCGCGCTGCCGCGTGGGCCGGCGCCGATGGGCTTCTATGCCGACGCCGCGCAGCGCACGGCGATCCAGTCGATCCAGCGCGCCAGCGACGTGCCGGCGGCGCAGCGGCCGAAGCTTGAAGTGCTGCGCACCGAATCGAAGACGTTTGCCGATGTGGTGGAGGCACGGCGCAACCGGGTGGATGATTTCTACAAGCGCCCGGCGGGACATATCGACCTGTGCAACATCGCGGTGCCGGTGAGGTAACAGTGAGACAACCGACGCTACGGCGTCTTGTTTTCCTGCGCTTGAGGCAGTCCGGTAGCCCTGCGCAGGACACGCCGTGAACCCTTGCTTGAGGGCTCGTCCACAACATCCATGCTGTGGACGGTCCTGCGCAGGGCTACCGGCCTGCCTCTGGACAGAGTGCGCGTGCGCAACCTACCGCTTCTGCGACGCAGCCACGCTACCCAGGATCAACGCACCGGCGACCACCATCGCCCAGGTCACCGCTTCGCCCAGGAACAGCCACGCAAACAGCGCGCCGAACATCGGGACCAGGTAGGTGACGGTGGAGGCGCGGGCCGGGCCGATGCGGGCGATGAGGCGGTAGAACATCAGGAATGCCAAGCCGGTGCAGACCACGCCCAGGGCGATGGCGCAGACCCAGGACACGGTCGGGATCGGGGCGGCCGGCCAGTGGGTAAGCGCCATCGGCAGCAGCGCGATGGCGGCGCACCCGAGCGTGGCGCCGGCCGATGCGGCCGGCGGCAAGCCGGTCATGTGCCGCTTCACCAGGTTCACCCCCAGGCCGTACAACAGCGCGGCCAACGCGCCGGCGATGACCGCCGCGCCGATGCTCAGCCCCGACACCTTGGCGGTGGCCAGCACCACCACGCCGGCGAAGCCGACCAGCAGCGCGATGGCGCGGCGCATGCCAATCTTCTCGCCGAAGAACAGGAAGGCAATCAGCGCGGCGAAGAGCACGGTCATGGCGTTGCAGATCGCGCCGATCGCAGCCGGGGCACGTTGTGCGGCCCAGGCGAACAGCACGAACGGGATCGCGGAGTTGATCACGCCGATGGGCGCCAGCCACAGCCAGCGCCGTGCCGGGAACTGCGCGCGGGCCTGCCACAGGAACGGCAGCAGCACCAACGCGCCCAGCAGCAGGCGTACTTCCACCAGCGCGTACGGACCGAAGCTGGGCACCGCCACGCGCATGAACAGGAACGAGCAGCCCCAGATCGCGCCGAGCACGGTCAGTTCAAGCGGGGTGCGCCAGTCGCGTTCGACCACGGCGCTCGCCAGCGGTGCGCCGCTCATGGACGCACCCCGGACAACAGGCAGATGCGTGGCTGAATGGCGGTCGCGGACGGCAACATGGGGGCGGCTCCAGGGGACAGGGACACAGCATCGGCCTACCGGCAAGGGCCCACAAGCGCGTAGTATCCGGGCAAGCCACAAATTTCATTTGGGTCTCATCCATGATCCTGCGCCCCGCCCTGCTGCCCGCGCTGGGGGTATTCGCGGTTGCCGCGCGCCACCAGAATTTCGCCCATGCCGCCGAGGAGCTGCACCTCACCGCCAGTGCGGTCAGCCACCATGTGCGCAAGCTGGAAGTGCTGCTGGGCACGGTGCTGTTCCAGCGCCACGCGCGCGGGGTGCGGTTGACCGCCGAGGGGCGCCAGCTGGCCGATGCCGCGGCCGCGGCATTGAGCGATCTCAATGCGGTGGCCGGCAACCTGCATCCCCAGGCCGACATCGTGCCGTTGCGGGTGACCACCATCCGCTCGCTGTCGTATTGCTGGCTGGTGCCGCGGCTGGCGCGCTTCACTGCCCAGCACCCGCAGGTGCGTATTGAGCTGCAGACCAGCACCGAACTGGTGCGCTTCGACGACACCGGACCGGAACTGGGCATCCGCTACGGGCTGGGCCAATGGCCTGGCCTGCGCGCACATCACCTGATGGACGACGAGCTGTGCCCGGTCGCGTCGCCCGCGTTGGCTGGCGTGGCGGCCCTGCGCGAACCGGCGCAGATCGCGGCGTTGCCCCTGATCAGCGACATGTCACCGCAGGGCTGGCGCGACTGGTTCCGCGCGGCCGGCGTGCGCGGCCTGGAACTGCCGTCGGTGCATTCCTTCAGCGACAGCACCGACGCGATGCGCGCGGCGGTGTACGGCATCGGCGCGGTGCTGGCACGCAAGCACATCGCCCAACCGTATCTGCAGCGCTATGAACTGGTACGCCTGCCCGGTCCGGCACTGAAGGCGCGCTATGCCTATTACGTGGTGCACGCCGAGCACCGTCCGCTCAGCCCTACCGCCGTGGCGTTCATGGACTGGCTCAAACGCGAAGCGCTGGATGAGCGCACGCCGATCCCGGCGCTGCCCGACGAGCTGCTGGGCCGCCCCTGAGCACGCAACGAAAGGTTCAGGCCGTCCTCACCCGGCCTTGTCCACGCGCTGGCTAGGCTGGAGTTCCTTTCCCACAAGGCACGGTCCATGGCCCTGTTGCGACTCAGAATCACCGGCAGCGAAGACGACGCGCGTGCCATCACCGACCTGCTGCAGAGCATCGAAGGCATCGAGCATGTCGAGGAAACCGACGACCTCATGCCCCACATGGACGATGACGATTCCAGCTCGGCCGGCCTGTCCGACGATATCGGTCCGGGCATCCATGAGCTGGAAGTGGAGGTAGGCAATGCACTGGGCGCGCAGCGCGTGCGTGATGCCGTGCAGGAACTGGCGCTGGAGCTGGACGTGTTCGTGGAATACGAGCACGACGAAGGCTGATGGCTGCGCGGTGCCGGCCGTGACCGGCACCGCGCCTATCCGGCTCAGCTGGCCTGCGCGGCCACACGGCGTTTGCGGCGACGCCACAGCCGGGCGCCGATCCAGGCGAAGACCCAGCCCACCAGTGCCCACGGCAGCAGTGCCGACAGCGCGCGGATCAGGAAGGCTACGCTGGTGGTCAGCACGGCGCCGGATTCGCTGAGCGCTTCGCCGATTTCGCTGCGGCTGCGCTGCCCCGACGGCGTGTGGAACTGCATCGTCACCAACTGGGTATCGATGCGGCGGTGCTGCTGCGCCGCGTCCTTGTTGGCCTGCTCCACCCCGGCCTCGATTTCCGACAGGCGCTGGGTGATGGTGAGCAGGTCGGCCAGCTTGATGTCCTTGCTGTCCTGGTAGGCCAGCAGCCGCTCGTGTTCCTTCTGCAGGCGAGCCTTGGTCAGTGCGGTATCGGCCACCTGCTGGGCAAGGTCTTCGGCGTGGGTGTTGCGCGACGCCACCTCACCGCCCTGCCCGGCCAGGCCGATCAGCGGCTCCACCCCCTTGGGCGCGATCCGTACCTTTACCGACCCGCTGGGGTATTCGCCGCCCTGCTGACCCACCTGCAGCACCGCGCAGTCACCAAAGCGCGCGGACTGGCAGGCCTCGGCGATCTGCTTCACGCGCGGGGCGATCCCAGCGGCGTCCAGGGTAATGTCCAGATCGTGCTCATAGGCCAGCATCGCCCCTTCCGGCGAGGCCAGTGCACCGGCGCTGCCCGCAGCGGCCGCCGCTTCGCCGTGATTCCGGGCCGCGCACCCGGCCAGCCCAAGCACCAGCATCCCTGCCCACGCACCCTTGGGGTGCCACAGCGTCCCTTTCATTATTTGCTTGCTCCGTCGTAGCGATTGATCGTGAGCCCGTCCAGGTCCACCCCGGGCAGGCACCGCACGTTGACCGCCACCATCCTGCTGCCACTGCGGGGGTCCACGCCCTCGCTGAACGGGGCGATGCCACAGGTGCGGCAGTGGTGGTGTTCCAGGTGGTGCTGGTTGAACTGGTAGGTAGCCACGTCGGCCGGATCGGTCGTCAGCCGCAGCGCCTCGCGCGGGCCGAACCAGAGCAGGCCACCACGGCGACGGCACAGCGAACAGTTGCAGTCCAGGGCGTCGGTGATCGGCTCGGCCGCCTCGACCACGAACGCGATCTGCCCGCAATGGCAGCTCCCTTCGTACTGCATGGCGCACCCTCCGGCTGGGAAAGGGCCATGGTAATCCAATGGCACGGGCGCGGCCGGGCGCGGGGGCCTATGCTCGGCGATTGACCACAGCACAGGATCGCCGATGCGCCAGCATCTTCTCGCCCTCGCCCTGATCGCCGCCCTCGGCGGCTGCCAGCAGGCCGACGCCCCGACCGCCGCCTCCGGCACGCCGGCCGCCGCTGCCCCCGCCGG
>NZ_QAIW01000267.1:0-2653 GCF_003061285.1 Stenotrophomonas sp. HMWF003
CTGCAGCAGCGCTGGCGGCAACCCACTGCGGCGGGGCAACGGGGCGCACCAGGTGCAGCAGCTGCCGGGGGAAGTCCGGGTCGCGCAGGCCGGGCGACGCCGCGGGCGATACCGCTGCGTGGAAGCGCAGCAGACGCCCGCTGCCGACCCGGTACTCGCTGAGGACTGGGTCGCCCTGTGCGTCGCGCAGCACCACCGCACCGGTCGCGTCGTGCGGCACCGACAGCGTGCCCAGCAGCGTGCCACCGCGCTCCAGCCAGGCCTGCCAGGCCGGCGGCAGCGGGGCGGTGGACGGCCACACGCCGATGTCGCCGGTGCCGGGTACCGCTGCGGTGGCCGGTGCGAGCGGCGTTGCGCTCCAGGCGCGCTGCACCGCACTGAACACGCGCTGCGCCTGTGCATCGGCATCGACGCCCAGGTGCAGGCGCGGCGCGCTCGTCGGGGGCCGGGCTGCGGTCGGTGGCGCCACCGCCAGCGGCTGCCACTGCACGTTGCGCGACAGCCGCGGGCGTTCGGCGTCCGCGCCCGGCATCGGGTCGGGTACGTAAACGGTCAAGGGGGTGCCGGCAGGCAGCTGCTGATCCAGCTCGCGCAGCAGGCTGGCCAGCGGTTGCGCGCCAGTGGGGGCTGGCTGTTCCAGCGGTGGGAAGCCCGGTGCCAGCCAGCGCCAGTCCGCGTTCGGCTGCCGTGCCTGCTGTGCGGCGACGTCGAGTCCGGGGGCCACGACAATCACCGGATGCGTATCGGCAGCGCTGCCCTGCAGTACCGGACGCGCCAGCAGCAGCGCCAGGGCCGCCAGCAGGGCCAGGCGCACCAGCAGCAGCGGCCACTCGTCGAAACGCACGCGTTGGCGCGGCCGCACCTTGGCGCGCAGCCAGCGCAGGGCGGCAAAATCCAGCGGTGCGTACTGATGGCGACGCGCCAGGTGGACCAGCAGCGGCACCAGCCACGCGGCCAGCGCCAGCAGGCCCAGCGGGAACAGCAGCGCCAGGCTCATGCGCCGCCGCCCGCGCCGAACAGCGGGCGCAGCGGTGCATCCAGCGGTTGGTCCAGGTAGCCCACCGCATGGACGATGCCGCTGGCGTGCAGGCGTGCCTGCAGTTCGCGCTGGGCCTGGGCGAAGCGGACCAGGTAATCGGCACGGATGGCACGCCCGTCGCCCAGCAGTTCCTCGCCGGTTTCCGGATCGCGGAAGCGATGGCCGTCGGTGAACGGAAAGTCGCGCTCGTCGGCGCTCAGCAGCTGCACCTGCAGCACCTCGCGGCGCGCGGCCGCCAGACGTTCCAGCAGCACGGTGCCGGCCGCGTCGAAGCCATCGCCAAGGGCCACCAGCAGGTCGCCTGGCTGCACGCGCTCCCATACCGGGCGCAGCATGTCCATGGACGGCCAGCCGCCGTGCGCGCGCAGCTGGCGCAGCAGCAGGTGCACACGGTCGCGCTGGCGCGGGCCGCTGCCGGCCGGTACCAGGTGCACGCCCTCGCCATTGACGGCGATCACGCCGAAGCGGTCGCCCTGCTGCAGCGCCAGTTCGACCAGGCAGGCCGCGGTGGCGCAGGCGTGGTCCAGGCGCGACCAGTCCGGGCGGGCGCGGTCGTACTGGGCGGCCGAGGCGCTGGCATCCACCAGTACCCAGCTGGTGATCGGGCTCTCACGCTCGGATTCGCGCACGAAAAAGCGGTCCGAGCGGGCGTACAGCTTCCAGTCGATCTGGCGCAGTTCGTCACCCGGCTCGTAGGCGCGGTACTGCGCGAACTCCAGCCCGGCACCGCGGCTGCGGCTGGCATGCTGGCCAATGCCGTGCGCACCGCGCGCGCGCCGCGGCACCAGGCGCAGCGCCTTCAGGCGGCTGCGCACGTCGGCGGGAATGGCAATGGGGGCGTGCAGCGTCACGGCGTGCTCAGGCGGGGAACGGCACGGCCTGCAGCAGCGCGGCGATCACATCGTCGGCACTCTTCTGCTCGGCCTCGGCGGCGAAGGACAGCAGCAGGCGATGGCGCATCACCGGCGCCACCAGCGCCTGCACGTCCTCACGGGTAGCGGCGAAGCGCCCCTGCAGCAATGCGCGCGCCTTGGCCGCCAGCACCAGCGACTGCCCGGCACGCGGGCCGGCGCCCCACTTGATCCACTGGTTGATCGCCTCCGGGGCGGCGGTGCCCGGACGGCTGGCGCGCACCAGCCGGGTGATCCAGGTGAGCACGTCATCGCTGACATGCACCTGGCGCACGGCGGCCTGCAGGGCCAGCACGTCCTCGGCGTCCATCACCTTGGGCACGCTGCCCGTCGCGCTGCCGGTGGTCTGCAGCAGGATGTCGCGTTCCTCTTGTTCGGTGGGGTAATCCACGCGCACGTGAAGCAGGAAGCGGTCCAGCTGGGCCTCGGGGAGCGGATAGGTACCGGCCTGCTCGATCGGATTCTGCGTGGCCAGCACGAAGAACGGGGCAGGCAGGGTGTAGGTGGTGCCGGCATAGCTGACCGTGCGTTCCTGCATGGCTTCCAGCAGCGCGGCCTGGGTCTTGGGCGGGGTGCGGTTGAGCTCGTCGGCCAGCAGCAGGTGGGTGAAGATGGGGCCCTTCTGAAACCGGAAGTGGCGGTGGCCGGTGCCGTGGTCTTCCTCCAGCAGCTCGGTGCCCAGGATGTCGCTGGGCATCAGGTC
>NZ_QAIW01000268.1:0-1497 GCF_003061285.1 Stenotrophomonas sp. HMWF003
AGGTGGAGTCAAGGAGGTCGGCCCCGCGCACCACGTCGGTGATGCTCTGGGCGCCGTCGTCCACAACCACGGCCAGCTGGTAGGCCCAGTAGCCATCGGCACGCCGCAGCACGAAGTCGCCGACGTCGGCGTGGACGTCCTGTTCCACCTCGCCGCGCAGGCCGTCGTGGAAGGCAATCCGGGTGCCGGGCGGCACACGCAGGCGGATGGCCGGTTGCGCGCGCAGGCCGCGTGCCACGCAGTGGTGGTGGATGCCGTGCTGGTCGGCCAGCTCGCTGCGGCTGCAGTGGCAGGCAAACGCGGTGCCTTCGTCGAGCAGGCGCTCCAGGGCGCGCTGGTAGAGGGCGTCGCGCTGGCTCTGGCGCACGATCGGGCCGTCGCTGGTGAGGCCAAGCGCGGTCAAGGCGGCCAGTTGCTGGTCGATGGCACCGGGCACGGTGCGCGGGGGGTCGACGTCTTCGATGCGCACCCACCACTGCCCGCCGGCGTGCCGGGCGAGCAGCCAGCTGCCCAGCGCGGCGAGCAGCGAGCCGGGGTGCAGGGGGCCGGTGGGCGAGGGCGCGAAGCGGCCGCGGTAGGGGGTCATGGACATGAACTATGAATCGTCGGTCAGTTTGCGACTTGAATTCAACCTGAAGTCCCCGCAGATTTGCAGTCATCAACCTCCAATGAGCGTTATTTTCCCATGTTCAGTCGCATTGCTCTCTTCCTTCTGACCAACCTTGCCGTGCTGGTCCTGGCGGGCATCGTGATGTCGCTGTTGCGCGTGAACCCCAACCAGATGAGCGGCTTGCTGGTAATGGCGGCCATCTTCGGCTTCGGTGGTTCCTTCATTTCGCTGTTGCTGTCCAAATGGATGGCCAAGCGTTCCACGGGCGCGGTGGTGATCACCGAGCCGCGCAATCCGACCGAGCGTTGGCTGCTGGCCACGGTCGAGCGGCAGGCCCGCGAGGCCGGCATCGGGATGCCGGAAGTGGCGGTGTACGACGGCCCGGAGATCAACGCGTTCGCGACCGGTGCCAACCGCAACAAGGCGTTGGTGGCGGTGTCCACGGGCCTGCTGCACAACATGAGCGAGGACGAGGCCGAGGCGGTGCTGGGCCACGAGATCGCGCACGTGGCCAACGGTGACATGATCACGATGGCGCTGCTGCAGGGCGTGTTGAATACGTTCGTGATCGTGCTGGCCCGCATCGTGGGGGGTTTCATCGACAGCGCGCTGTCGGGCAATCGCGAAGGCGGCGGCCGGGGCTTTGCGTACTACATCATCGTGTTCGTGCTGGAGATGGTGTTCGGCGTGGGCGCGACGGTGATTTCGATGTGGTTCTCGCGCCACCGCGAGTTCCGCGCCGATGCCGGTGGTGCACATCTGGCCGGCCGCCAGAAGATGATCGCGGCGCTGGAGCGGCTGAAGCTCAACCACGGCCAGAGCACGCTGCCGACCCAGATCGCCGCCTTCGGCATCGCCGGTTCGACGGCCCGCAAGCTGTTCATGAG
>NZ_QAIW01000269.1:0-1133 GCF_003061285.1 Stenotrophomonas sp. HMWF003
GCGGTACATGTTGCCAAGCGGGGCGGTGCCGAAGCCCAACCGGGTGGGGACTGAAATGCGCATGGGGGTCTCGATGTGGGGGAGGTGTGCGGCAGGCCGAAGCAGGTGGCGCGCCTACGCGCCTGCGATTTCCAGCAGGGCTGCGTTCGGCGCGCGGTCGGCCGCGGGTTGGGAATGGAAAAGCGGCAGCACGTACTCGGCGATCTCGTGGAAGGTTTCCTCCAGCGGGCGCTGGTTGCGCCGCACGTGCAGGCCGATGTGATCGACGCCGGCCGCGCGCATTGCGTACAGTTCGGCGATCAACGCGTTGCGCCCGCCCGTGAAGCCGAAGCGCCAGCGGCGCATCGGTGCATTCGGGTGCGCGTCCAGTTCCATGTGGATGAAGCTGGCATACGGCTTGGTACCGGCCACCGCGCGCCACGCGGCCACGCGTCGGGCATGTTCTTCAGGGGTGCCGGGGAAGGCCAGGCTGCCATCCATGTGCTGGCCGATCCAGGCAGGGGTTTGCTGCGACAGCCCGGCCACCAGCAGCGGCAGCGGCGCGGATGGGCGGGGCAGCAGGTCCAGCGGTTCGGGCAGGTGCGCGCGCGCGTGGTCGCGCACCAGGTCTACCTGGCTGCGGAAGTTGGCGCCCCGACCGGGGAAGTCGCGGCCGAACAGCGGGTACTCCACCGGGCGGTCGCCGCTGGCCACGCCCATCAGCAACCGGTTGCCGCTGAGCTGCTGCACGGTGGCGGCGGCCTTGAGCGTCAGCAGCGGCTCGCGGATGGGCAGCACCACGGCGGCGGTGCCGAGCAGGATGTTCTGGGTGATGCCGGCCAGGTAGCCAAGGTAGGTGAACACCTCGAACACCTGCGCGGCATCGCCGAAGGACGGGTCGTAGACCGGCACGTCGCGCACCCAAAACGCCCGGAAGCCGAGCTGGTCCACCAGCTTGGCCAGGTCCGCATGGCGCTGCATGTCCGGTTCGCCGGGTAGCCGGCCGCTGTTACGTCGGGCCAGTTCACCGGCGGGTGTCCAGTCGTTGTCCAGCGGTGCTTCCACACCGATGCTGAAGCCGCCGGCGGTGAGGCGGGAGAGGGCGCTGGCGTTGGATGCGTGCGAGGCGGGGGACATGGGGAGATCCAGTGGGG
>NZ_QAIW01000270.1:0-1572 GCF_003061285.1 Stenotrophomonas sp. HMWF003
GGTACGTGCCGCGCCCGCCCCGCGCGCGCCACGCACCACGCCCGACGACGGCAACTGGCAAGAGTTCTGAGCCTCCGCGGCGGCCACCCGGCCGCCGCCTCCCCACCCTCCTTCGAGTCCGCCCGTGTCCACGCCTTCTGCCCCTGCCACCACCGCCCAGAACGGCCGCGAATTCGAGTTCGCCGATCGTGATTTCCGCCGCGTCTGCGACCTGATCTACCAGCGTGTCGGCATCTCGCTGGCACCGGCCAAGCGCGACATGGTCTACGGCCGCCTCTCGCGTCGCCTGCGGGCGCTGGGCCTGCGCAACTTCCACGACTACCTGGACCAGCTCGAACGCGACGGCGGCGACGAATGGCAGGCGTTCACCAACGCACTGACCACCAACCTCACCGCGTTCTTCCGCGAACCGCACCACTTCGAAAAGCTCGACACCGAACTGCGCGCGCGGGCCGGCCACGGCACCCTGCAGCTGTGGTCGTGCGCGGCCTCCACCGGTGAAGAGCCCTACTCCATGGCCATCACCGCCTGCGAAGCGTTCGGCACGCTCAAGCCGCCGGTACGGATCCTGGCCACCGACGTGGACACCCAGGTGCTGGCCACTGCCAGCCGCGGCGTGTACGCCATCGACCGTGTGTCCGGGCTGGACCCGGCGATCAAGAAGCGCTATTTCCAGCGCGGCAGCGGCCCCAACGAAGGCAGCTGCCGGGTCAACCCGGCCCTGCGCGACCTGATCGACTTCCGCCCGCTCAACCTGCTCAGCAACCGCTACGACGTCGGCGGTCCGTTCGACGCCCTGTTCTGCCGCAACGTGATGATCTATTTCGACAAGCCCACCCAGCGCGGCATCCTGTCGCGGCTGATCCAGCACATGGGCGATGACGGCCTGCTCTACACCGGCCACTCGGAGAACTACCTGCACGCCGCCGACCTGATCCAGCCGTGCGGGCGCACCCTGTACAAGCGCGCCCCCGGAGCCCCGGCATGAACGCCGTGGTCCGCACCGACGATGTGATGCGCTACTTCGACAGCCGCTTCAAAGTGACCGCCGCCAAGCTGCTGCCCACCCAGTACCTGGTGGTGGACGACGACACCGCGCTGACCACCACGCTCGGTTCGTGCGTGGCCGCCTGCCTGCGCGACCCGGTGCTGAAGATCGGCGGCATGAACCACTTCCTGCTGCCCGAAGGCAACGTCGGCGACGGCGCGCCCGCCCGCTACGGCAGCTATGCCATGGAACTGCTGATCAACGACCTGCTCAAGCGCGGCGCACACCGCAAGCGCCTGGAAGCCAAGGTGTTCGGCGGCGCCAACGTGCTCAAGGGCTTCACCAGCAACCCGGTGGGCACGCGCAACGCCGAGTTCGTGCGCCAGTACCTGCAGGCCGAGCACATCCCGGTGCTGGCCGAGGACCTGTGCGGCATCCACCCGCGCAAGGTGTGGTTCTTCGCCGATACCGGCCGCGTCGTCGTGCAGCGCCTGCCGCACGCCCACGAAGCCGAAGTGGCCGCTACCGAATCGGCCGTGCGCGCCCGCCTGTCCAAGGCCCCGGTCACCGGTGGCGTGGAGCTG
>NZ_QAIW01000270.1:1582-4282 GCF_003061285.1 Stenotrophomonas sp. HMWF003
TACGGCAGATGCTCAGCGAAATCCTCGCCAGCGACCGCGATATCGAGGTGGTCGGCACCGCCGCCGACCCGTTGCTGGCCCGCGAGAAAATCAAACGCCTGGCCCCGGACGTGATCACCCTGGACGTCGAAATGCCGCGCATGGACGGCCTGGCGTTCCTGGAAAACCTGATGCGGCTGCACCCGCTGCCGGTGGTGATGATCTCCTCGCTGACCGAACGTGGCGCCGACACCACCCTGCAGGCGCTGGCGCTGGGCGCGGTGGATTTCGTGTCCAAGCCGAAATTCGACGTCGCCCGCGGGCTGCAGGCCTATGCCGAAGAGATCATCGGCAAGGTCAAGATGGCCGCGCGCTCCCGTGTGCGTACCCTCGCCCGCCCCAGCGCCCCGCGCATCACCCTGGATGCGGTGGCCCCGGCCGCCGCGCCGCGTGCGATCCAGTTCCGCACCACCGACCGCCTGATCGCCATCGGCGCCTCGGCCGGCGGCACCGAAGCCCTGCGCGTGGTGCTGGAAGGCATGCCGGCCGATGCGCCGGCGGTGGTGATGACCCAGCACCTGCCTGCCACCTTCAGCACCCCATTCGCCGAACGCCTGGACCGGCATTCGGCGATGTCGGTGCGCGAAGCCAGCGACGGCGAAGCGGTGTTGCCCGGCCACGCCTACCTGCCGCCCGGCGGCAAGCACCTGCGCATCATCCGCGACGGTGCGCGCTGGCGCTGCCGCGTGGACGACGGCCCGGCGGTGAACCGGCACAAGCCGGCGGTGGATGTCCTGTTCCGCTCGGTGGCCGAAAGCGCGGGCGCCAATGCGATCGGCGCGATCCTCACCGGCATGGGCGACGACGGCGCCCGCGGCCTGCTGGAACTGCGCAACGCCGGCGCCCCCACCCTGGTGCAGGACGAAGCCACCAGCGTGGTCTGGGGCATGCCGGGTGCGGCTTACAAGCTCGGTGCCACCGAAGAAATGGTGCCGCTGGAACGCATCGCCGAACGGCTGATGGCCATGGCCCGCGCATAACGTAGCGCCGGGCTCTGCCCGGCTGTCGGAATCACGTAGAGCCGGGCTCTGCCCGGCTGTCGGAATCACGTAGAGCCGGGCTCTGCCCGGCCGCCTTTCGCGCGCCCCACCCCTGCCGGGCAGAGCCCGGCGCTACGGAAGCTACGCATCACAACGAAAAAACCCCCGGCGTGCGCCGGGGGTTTTTTGTTTTCATCCCATCCACCAACGGTCGATGGCTACCGGGTGCCGGCCATCGGCCGGCACCGCATCAGGCAGCGACCGTCTTGGCCACGTCCTGATAATCCTCGATCTGGTCGAAGTTCATGTAGCGGTAGATGTCCTTGCTGCTGGCATCCAGCACGCCGATGTCGGCCATGTACTCTTCCTTGGTCGGGATGCGACCCAGACGCGAGCAGATCGCGGCCAGTTCGGCCGATCCCAGGTACACGTTGGAGTTGCGGCCCAGACGGTTCGGGAAGTTGCGGGTCGAGGTCGAGAACACCGTCGCGCCCTCGCGCACCTGTGCCTGGTTGCCCATGCACAGCGAGCAGCCCGGCATTTCCATGCGTGCGCCGGCGGTGCCGAAGGTGCCGTAATGGCCTTCCTTGGTCAGCTCCGAGGCATCCATCTTGGTCGGCGGGGCCACCCACAGCTTGGTGGGGATGTCGCGCTTGCCTTCCAGCAGCTTGGCAGCCGCACGGAAGTGACCGATGTTGGTCATGCACGACCCGATGAAGACTTCATCGATGGCCGCGCCGGCCACGTCGGACAGCGTCTTGACGTCGTCCGGATCGTTCGGGCAGGCCACGATCGGCTCGTGGATGTCGGCCAGGTCGATCTCGATGACGGCGGCGTACTCGGCGTCGGCATCCGGGGCCAGCAGCTCCGGGTTGGCCAGCCACGCTTCCATCTTCTCGATGCGGCGCGCCAGCGAACGGGCGTCCTGGTAACCCTCGGCGATCATCCACTTCAGCAGCGTGATGTTGCTGTTGAGGTACTCGATGATCGGCTCCTTGTTCAGGTGCACCGAGCAACCGGCCGCCGAACGTTCGGCCGAGGCATCGGACAGTTCGAACGCCTGCTCGACCTTCAGCTCCGGCAGACCTTCGATTTCCAGGATGCGACCGGAGAAGATGTTCTTCTTGCCGGCCTTGGCCACGGTCAGCAGACCGGACTTGATCGCGTACAGCGGGATCGCGTTGACCAGGTCACGCAGGGTCACGCCGGGCTGCATCTTGCCCTTGAAGCGCACCAGCACCGATTCGGGCATGTCCAGCGGCATCACGCCGGTGGCAGCCGCGAAGGCGACCAGGCCCGAGCCGGCCGGGAACGAAATGCCCACCGGGAAACGGGTGTGCGAGTCGCCACCGGTGCCGACGGTGTCGGGCAGCAGCATGCGGTTGAGCCAGCTGTGGATCACGCCGTCGCCCGGGCGCAGCGAGATGCCGCCACGGGTGGAGATGAACTCCGGCAGCGTGTGGTGGGTCTTGACGTCCACCGGCTTCGGGTACGCGGCGGTGTGGCAGAACGACTGCATCACCAGGTCGGCCGAGAAGCCCAGGCAGGCCAGGTCCTTCAGCTCGTCGCGGGTCATCGGGCCGGTGGTGTCCTGCGAGCCCACCGAGGTCATCTTCGGTTCGCAGTAGGTGCCCGGGCGCATGCCCTGGCCTTCCGGCAGGCCACAGGCGCGGCCGACCAT
>NZ_QAIW01000270.1:4314-9078 GCF_003061285.1 Stenotrophomonas sp. HMWF003
ACGTCGGACTTGACCTTGAACTCGGCGATCACCGCGCCGTCCTTCAGCGCCTTGCCGTCGTACGGGCGCAGCTCGATCACATCGCCCATGTTCATCTGCGACACGTCGAGTTCGATCGGCAGCGCGCCGGCGTCTTCCATGGTGTTGTAGAAGATCGGGGCGATCTTGGACCCCAGGCACACGCCGCCGAAGCGCTTGTTCGGGATGAACGGAATATCTTCGCCGGTGAACCACAGCACCGAGTTGGTGGCCGACTTGCGGCTCGAACCCGTACCCACCACGTCGCCCACGTAGGCCACCAGGTGGCCCTTGTCCTTCAGCGATTCGATGAACTTGACCGGGCCGCGCTTGCCGTCTTCTTCCGGCTCGATGCCATCACGCTTGTTCTTCAGCATCGCCAGGGCGTGCAGCGGGATGTCCGGGCGGGTGGTGGCGTCCGGGGCCGGCGACAGGTCGTCGGTGTTGGTTTCGCCGGTCACCTTGAGCACGGTGATGGTCAGGCTTTCGGGCACCTGCGGGCGGCTGGTGAACCACTCCGCATCGGCCCAGCTCTGCAGCACGCCCTGGGCGTTGGCATTGCCGGCCTTGGCCTTTTCCTGCACGTCGTGGAAGGCGTCGAAGACCAGCAGGGTCTTCTTCAGCGCGTCGGCGGCGATGGCGCCGACCACGGCGTCATCCAGCAGCTGCACCAGCGGGGCGACGTTGTAACCGCCGAGCATGGTGCCCAGCAGTTCGGTGGCGCGCTCGCGGCTGATCAGCGCATTGGTCTCGCTGCCCAGGGCGATCGCGGCCAGGTACGAGGCCTTGACCTTGGCAGCGTCATCGACGCCGGCCGGCACGCGCTGGACCAGCAAGTCGAGCAGGAACTCGGCTTCACCTGCGGGCGGGTTCTTCAGCAGTTCGATGACGTCGGCCGTCTGCTGGGCGTTCAGCGGCAGCGGCGGGATGCCAAGCGCGGCGCGCTCGGCTACGTGGTGGCGGTAGGCTTCCAACATGACAACTCCCGGGATTTCTTTGAAAAGACTGCGATTGAATACAGCGGTGGAATAAGTGGGCTCAAGCGTGCGGCACGATCAGCTTCAGGCCCTTGAAGTAGTCGCGGTAAAACGTATCGTTCCAGGTGATCAGGCCATCGCACTGCAGCAGCGCGTGCGACCCGACCATGAAATCGTCCAGCCCGCGCCTGCCGGTGCCGCGCTGGCGGTGGCGACGGTGCATCTCGCCGGCACGCAATGCGGACTTGGCTTCCAGCGGGCTGAAATGGATGCCCATTTCCTCCAGCGCGCCCTGCACCTCGGCGCCGCCGCGCAACGAGGCGCAGATCTCGGCCAGGGTGACGCCGCAGATCACCACGCGCCCCCCGACCAGGCTTTGACGCAGGCAGGCTTCCACGGCATCGGCCTGGGGCCCGTTGCTGAGCAGCTCGATCAGGACCGGGGAATCAACGGCAATCATGCGCGGCTCACTCGGCGTCGCGGACCGCGTCGACGGCGGCCTGCGCCGAATCGAAGCCATCCAGGGCGAATTTGCCGCGCGCGCGCGAAATCGCGTCGTCCACGCTCTTGCGCAGAATGATCCGGCTGCCGTCCAGTTCCACTTTCAGCTGGGTGCCCTTGGTCAGGCCAAGCGCATCGCGGACCGCCTTGGGCAAGGTGATCTGTCCGCGTTCTGCAACGGTGGCTTCCATCGGTAGGCCCTCCAAAGTATGCACAAATTATACATACTTCCGGGGGCATACTTCTACCCGAGGACGCGCCACGGCCGGTTCCGGCCTTGCCGGCCAAAGGATACGCAGGTCCCCATGACATCAGGGATACATATCTCTATGTACCCTGAGACCCGATGCCGCAGGTCGCAGGCCGGCTGAATCGTTCATACTCGGAACGGTCACCGGGCCTTTGGGCCAACGGCGAACGCAAGCAGGCCTGCCTCGGGCGGGCCAACGCAAGCCATCCGCAAGAGGAGTCACCCGCATGAGCGATTCGTTCTCCACCCGCAGCCAGCTGGACGTCGGCGGCACGACCTACGACTACTTCAGCCTGCCCAAGCTCGGACAGCAGTTCGACATCTCCCGCCTGCCCTACTCGATGAAGATCCTGCTGGAGAACCTGCTCCGGCACGAGGACGGCGGCGCCACGGTCGGCCGCGACCACATCGAGGCGGTGGCCCGCTGGAACCCGACCGCCGAGCCGGACATCGAGATCGCCTTCATGCCCGCGCGCGTGGTCCTGCAGGATTTCACCGGCGTGCCCTGCGTGGTCGACCTGGCTGCGATGCGTGATGCGGTGGTCAAACTGGGCGGCCGCCCGGAACAGATCAATCCGCAGATTCCGTCGGAACTGGTGATCGACCATTCGGTGCAGGTGGACGTGTTCGGCACGCCCGACGCGCTGGACCTCAACGGCAAGATCGAGTTCCAGCGCAACATGGAGCGCTACGGCTTCCTGCGCTGGGGCCAGAAGGCCTTCGACAACTTCAAGGTGGTGCCGCCCAACACCGGCATCGTCCACCAGGTGAACCTGGAGAACCTGGCGCGCGTGGTGATGACCGCCGACAAGGACGGCACGCCGGTGGCCTACCCCGACACCGTGTTCGGCACCGACAGCCATACCACCATGATCAATGGCATCGGCGTGCTCGGCTGGGGCGTGGGCGGCATCGAAGCCGAGGCGGCCATGCTCGGCCAGCCGTCCTCGATGCTGATCCCGCAGGTGGTGGGCTTCAAGCTCACCGGCAAGCTGCCCGAGGGCGCCACCGCCACCGACCTGGTGCTCACCGTCACCCAGCAGCTGCGCAAGCACGGCGTGGTCGGCAAGTTCGTCGAGTTCTTCGGCGAAGGCCTGCAGCACCTGCCGCTGGCCGACCGCGCCACGATCGGCAACATGGCCCCGGAATACGGCGCCACCTGCGGCATCTTCCCGATCGACGAGGAATCGCTGAACTACCTGCGCCTGTCCGGTCGCAGTGAAGAGCAGATCGCGCTGGTCGAGGCCTACGCCAAGGCGCAGGGCCTGTGGCACGACGCGCAGACCGCGCACGCCAGCTACAGCGCCACGCTGGAACTGGACATGGGCACGGTCAAGCCGTCGCTGGCCGGCCCCAAGCGGCCGCAGGACCGCGTGCTGCTGGAAGACGTCAAGCAGAACTACCGCGACAGCCTGGTCGGCCTGACCACCAACCGCGACAAGCGCAACGCGGATGTGTCCAACTTCGTCAACGAAGGCGGCGGCGCGGCGGTCGGCAACGAACAGCTGGCCAAGGGCTACAGCGATGTCGAACTGGACGGCACGACATTCCGCCTGAAGGATGGCGCGGTGGTGATCGCCGCGATCACCTCGTGCACCAACACCTCCAACCCGGCGGTGATGATCGGCGCAGGCCTGCTGGCGCGCAACGCGGCCGCCAAGGGCCTGGACCGCAAGCCGTGGGTGAAGACCTCGCTTGGCCCAGGCTCGCGCGTGGTCACCGATTACCTTGAAAAGGCCGGTGTGCTCACCGAGCTGGAGAAGATCGGCTTCTACGTGGTCGGCTACGGCTGCACCACCTGCATCGGCAACTCCGGCCCGCTGCCGGCCGAAGTAAGCGCCGGGATCGCCGCCGGCGACCTGGTGGTGACCTCGGTGTTGTCGGGCAACCGCAACTTCGAGGGGCGCGTGCACCCGGAAGTCAAAATGAACTACCTGGCCAGCCCGCCGCTGGTGGTGGCCTACGCGATTGCCGGTACCACCGACATCGACCTCACCACCGAACCGCTGGGCAATGACCGCGACGGCAACCCGGTCTACCTGCGTGACATCTGGCCGAGCAACAAGGAAATCGGCGATGTGATCGCCGCGACCATCGGGCCGGAGATGTTCAAGCAGAACTACGCCGACGTGTTCAAGGGCGACACCCGCTGGAACACCATCGCCTCGCCGGACGGCGACCTGTACGCATGGGACGGCGCCTCGACCTACATCAAGAACCCGCCCTATTTCGACGGCATGACCATGCAGGTCGGTCACGTCGACGACGTGCATGGGGCGCGGGTGATGGGCCTGTTCGGCGACTCGATCACCACCGACCACATCTCCCCGGCCGGCAACATCAAGAAGGACTCGCCGGCGGGCCGCTTCCTGCAGGAGCGCGGCGTGCAGCCGGCCGACTTCAACAGTTACGGCAGCCGCCGCGGCAACGATGACGTCATGGTGCGCGGTACGTTCGCCAACATCCGCATCAAAAACCTGATGTTCGGCGGCGAGGAAGGCGGCAACACGCTGTACTTCCCCACCGGCGGTGGCGAGCCGCAGAAGCTGGCGATCTACGACGCGGCCATGAAGTACAAGGCCGACGGCGTGCCGCTGGTGGTGTTCGCCGGCAAGGAATACGGCACCGGCTCGTCGCGTGACTGGGCGGCCAAGGGCACCAACCTGCTGGGCGTCAAGGCCGTGATCACCGAGAGCTTCGAGCGCATCCACCGCTCCAACCTGGTAGGCATGGGCGTGCTGCCGCTGCAGTTCAAGGCCGGCGAGAACGCGCAGAGCCTGGGCCTGGACGGCTCGGAAACGATCGACATCACCGGCTTGAACGATGGTGCCAGCAAGACGGCCACGGTGACCGCGACCAAGGCCGATGGCACGGCGAAGACCTTCGAGGTCCACGTCATGCTGCTCACGCCGAAGGAAGTGGAGTACTTCAAGCACGGCGGCCTGCTGCAGTACGTGCTGCGCCAGCTGGCAGCCAAGGGCTGACCCCACCGGCGGGCCTCGACCGTTGGTCGGGGCC
>NZ_QAIW01000270.1:9116-11321 GCF_003061285.1 Stenotrophomonas sp. HMWF003
ATGCGACCGTCGCCCCGCGGCGGATCGCCGCCCCTTCACGCCCCCTTCGCCTTTTCCATCCGGCCCGGTATGCTGCCCGGACGTGAACTGGCGGATACTCAGGGCCAGCACACACTTTCATCAACGATTCCTGGAGGGGGAATATGAGTCTGGAACGTCCCTGGCTGCAGAGCTATCCCAACGGCGTACCTGCCGAGATCGACGTCAACGAGTTCGCTTCGGTCTCTGCCGTGTTCGATACCTCGGTGGCCAAGTACCGCGACCGTCCCGCCTACTCCAGTTTCGGCAAGCAGCTCACCTACGGTGAAACCGACGCGCTGGTCGAGCAGTTCGCTGCCTACCTGCTCGGCGAGCTGCAGCTCAAAAAGGGCGATCGCGTCGCCCTGATGATGCCCAACTGCCTGCAGTACCCGGTGGCCACCTTCGGCGTGCTGCGCGCCGGCCTCACCGTGGTCAACGTCAACCCGCTGTACACCGCGCGCGAGCTCAAGCACCAGCTGGTGGATTCCGGCGCCGCGGTGCTGGTGGTGGTCGACAACTTCGGCGACACCGTCCAGCAGGTCATTGCCGACACCCCGATCAAGCAGGTCATCACCACCGGCCTGGGCGACATGCTCGGCGCCAAGGGCCTGCTGGTGAACTTCGTGTTGAAGTACATCAAGAAGATGGTGCCCAACTACAGCATCCGCGGCGCGGTGCGCTTCAACCAGGCGCTCAAGCTGGGCAGCCGCCACACCCTGCCCAAGGTCGAGATCGACCACGAGGATGTCGCCTTCCTGCAGTACACCGGCGGCACCACGGGCGTGGCCAAGGGCGCCATGCTCACCAACCGCAACCTGATCGCCAACATGCAGCAGGCCTCGGCGTGGCTGTCCACGTCGGGCATCGAGCCGGGCAAGGAAGTGATCATCACGGCGCTGCCGCTGTACCACATCTTCGCATTGACGGCGAACGGCCTGGTCTTCATGAAGTTCGGTGGCTGCAACCACCTGATCACCAACCCGCGCGACATGAAGGGCTTCGTCAAGGAGCTCAAGGCCACCCGCTTCACCGCCATCACCGGCGTCAACACGCTGTTCAACGGCCTGCTCAACACGCCCGGTTTCGACGAGATCGACTTCTCCACCGTGAAGTTCACCCTGGGCGGCGGCATGGCCGTGCAGCGCGCGGTTGCCGAGCGCTGGAAGAAGGCCACGGGCGTGACGCTGGTGGAAGCCTATGGCCTCACCGAGACCTCGCCGGCGGCCTGCATCAACCCGCTCAACCTGGCCGAGTACAACGGTGCGATCGGCCTGCCGATCCCGTCCACCGATGCCTGCGTCAAGGATGACAACGGCAAGACCCTGACCCCGGGCGAAGTGGGCGAGCTGTGCATCAAGGGCCCGCAGGTGATGAAGGGCTACTGGCAGCGACCGGAAGAAACCGCCCAGGCCATCGACGCCGACGGCTGGCTGCACACCGGCGACATGGCGCGGATGGACGAGCACGGCTTCTTCTACATCGTCGACCGCAAGAAGGACATGATCCTGGTGTCCGGCTTCAACGTGTACCCCAACGAGGTCGAAGACGTCATCGCGATGATGCCCGGCGTGCTCGAAGTGGCCGCGGTCGGCGTGCCCGACGAGAAGTCCGGTGAAGTGGTCAAGGTGGTCATCGTCAAGAAGGACCCGAACCTGACCGCCGAGATGGTCAAGGAACACGCCCGGGCCAACCTGACCGGCTACAAGCACCCCCGGATCGTGGAATTCCGCAAGGAACTGCCGAAGACCAACGTCGGCAAGATCCTGCGCCGCGAACTGCGCGATACGCCCGCCCCGTAAGGGTCTGCGGGCATCGAAGAGGCACCAGGGCCCCTGCCGGCAACGGCGGGGGCCTTTTTTCTTCTCCCAAGAGTGACGACGTTACGCGGGTGGCCGAGTGTGCAGGCGGCGTCTGGATCGGCGGGCGTCTGCGATCAGACTGGTCGCGCGCGTGAGGGCCCCGTAGCAGCCGGTAGGCCCCTGGTGCAAATGTCCCCCGGCCGCGGGGCGGCCTCCTCCTTTATTTTGCCCAGGGGCCTACCGGCTGCTACGGGGCTCGGCTTGCGGTAAGCAGGGGAAGCCAGGCTTTTCTGGCGCCGTCGGTGGGTCGGGCGCTGGGCCCCCATGCCCTTTCCGGCGAATGTCCCCCGGCGTCGGCCTGCGGCCGCCACCTCCTCCTTTATTT
>NZ_QAIW01000271.1:0-1888 GCF_003061285.1 Stenotrophomonas sp. HMWF003
GCCGAGCAGGTGCGAGGTTTCCAGGATCGGCAGCCTGGCCGGCGTGGCGCTTTTGCTGATCGGCCAGGGCCTGCAGCGCCGCAGCCACGCCGCGTGGATGCTGGCGCTGGGCATCTGCGTGATCGCGCCGCTGCCGATCTGGCTGCGCGGCGGCCAGGTGCTGATCGCGTTATCGGCGCTGCTGGTGGCCATGGCGCTGTGGGCCTCGCGCCGCGAGTTCTACCGCCAGGGCGCGCTGCTGGACGAAGCCTGGTCATGGCCGTGGATCCGCAATCTGGGGCTGGTGCTGGTGGCGGTGATCTGGCTGCTGTTCTTCGTCTACAGCCACGTGGAGTACCAGAACGAGCTGTGGTGGCAGTTCGCCCTGCAGGGCAACGCGCCGCGCGCGCTGCGTGCGCTGCTGGTGGTGGCCATCGCCCTGACCATCTTCGGCCTGGCGCGGCTGCTGCACAGCACCCGCAGCCCGCTGCCGCCGGCCGACATGCCCACGCTGGACGCGCTGGCGCCGATCCTGCTGGCCGCCGAAGACACCCAGGCCTGCCTGGTGCTGACTGCCGACAAGGCGGTGCTGCGTGATGCCGACCAGCGGGGCTTTGTGATGATGCAGCGCTACGGCGGTTCGCTGATCGCCATGGGCGACCCGGTCGGCCCGCCGGACGTGGCGCGTGGGCTGATCTGGCGCTTCCGTGAGGAAGCCGACCGGCTCGGCCTGCGCCCGGTGTTCTATCAGGTTGGCGAGGCCTACTGGCAGACCTACCTCGACCTGGGGCTGACCCTGGTCAAACTGGGCGAAGAGGCGATGGTGCCGCTGCAGGATTTCGGCCTGGAAGGACGCGAACGCGCCGACCTGCGCCAGGCCTGGAACCGCGGCAAGCGCGGCGGCCTGAGTTTCCGCGTGGCCGCACCGGCAGAGGTGCCGGCACTGCTGCCTGCACTGGCGGCGATTTCGCAGCAGTGGCTGGACGACAAGGCCGGCGACGAGAAGGGCTTCTCGCTGGGCAGCTTCGATCCGGACTACCTGGTGCGTTTCCCGGTCGCGCTGGTGGAGGCCGACGGCCGCATCGTGGCGTTCGCCAACCTGTGGCAGGCACCAGCCGGGCATGAGTTGTCGGTGGACCTGATGCGGCACGTCGACGATGCGCCCAAGGGCACCATGGATTTCCTGTTCATCGAGCTGTTCCTGTGGGGTCGCGCGAACGGCTTCCACCGCTTCTCGCTGGGCATGGCGCCGCTGTCCGGGCTGGCCCAGCACCGGCTGGCCGGCCGCTGGAACCGCTTTGCCAACATCGTGGCCCGCCACGGGGAACGCTTCTACGGGTTCAGCGGACTGCGCCGCTTCAAGTCCAAATTCGCCCCGCAGTGGCGCGCCCGATACCTGGCCGCACCGGGCGGCGTGCACCTGCCCGCAGCCCTGCTCGATGCCACCCGACTGATCTCGCTGGACCCGCGCCGGTAGAGCCGACCGTTGGTCGGCTGTGGCAACGCCGCACCGGTAGAGCCGACCGTTGGTCGGCTGTTCGGATGCGCGGCGATACGGCAGCTGACCAACGGTCAGCTCTACCCACGGTCGGCTCTACCGCAGCTGACCAACGGTCAGCTCTACCTGCGGTCGGCTCTACCGCAGCTGACCAACGGTCAGCTCTACCCACGGTCGGCTCTACCGCGCGGGGAGATGCTCGAGCAGCGTCTGCGCCAGGCGATCGTAGTCGCCCTTGAAATGGTGGTCGCCCGGCAGCTTGATCACCTGCGCGTTGCCTGCCGGCAGCGACGGGCACAGTGCGTCGTCGTCATCTTCGCCATCCAGGCACAGCGTCTTGCCCGCCGGCAGCCTGGCGATCTCCGGCGCAATCGGAAGACCGCCTCCGCCACCGCCCAGCCAATTGCTGAC
>NZ_QAIW01000272.1:0-1445 GCF_003061285.1 Stenotrophomonas sp. HMWF003
TGTCCAGCCATGCGGCGATGTCGGCCACCAGCGGCTCCAGCCCGGGCGGCAGCGCGCGCCCGCCGGCGCGCAGCGCGCCGAGCCGGTCGGCAATGGAGGACAGCACCGGCAGCATCAGCAGCATGCGTTCGCGCAGCCGCTGCATCGACACCGCCGCCCCGGCATGGCGCGGGTCGTCGCGGCGCAGGAATTCGATCAGTGCCTCGAACTGCACCAGGTCGGCCGCCAGCCGGTTGCGCGGGGTGTGCGCCTGGCCACGCAGCAGGATCTGCCGGCACCACTGCGCCGCATCGCCCATCCAGTTGCCGATCCGCGCGCGCAGCATCGGCTGCACCGAGGTCGGGAAGAACAGCGAGGCGAACAGTACCGCCACCACGGTGCCCAGGATGATCTCCTCGCTGCGTGCCACCACCGTGTCGAAGATGGTGTCCGGCGAGGTTACCGCCGGGAAGCCGATGAACGCGGTGGTGTACCCGGCCAGCAGGAACGCATAGCCGCGCGGGCCGCGGTTGAGCAGGGCGATGAACAGGCAGGCCGACAGCCACAGCGACATCGCCGCGCTGAGCAGGAACGGGGTTTCCACCAGGTGCGGCAGCATCCACAGCGTGGCCGCCCCGGCGATGATCGTGCCCAGGATGCGGTACACGCCCTTGGCGCGGGTGGGGCCGAGCATCGGCTGGGTCACGATGTACACGGTGGCCATCGCCCAGTACGGGCGCGACAGGTTGCCGGCCAGGCCGATGTACAGCGCGGCCAGCGCGGCCAGGAAGGTCTTGACCGAAAACAGCCACGCCTGGCGGTCCAGCAGCAACATGGGGTTACCTCGTGGCCGTGCGCGGGGCCACGGCGTCGGCATTCCAGCCGCCGCCGAGCGCCAGGAACAGCTGGATCTGGTCGCGCGATACCTGCGCCTGCGCGTCGGCCAGGGTGGCATCGGCCGACACCAGCGTGCGGTCGGCATCCAGGCTGGACAGGTACGGGGTGCGCCCGCCCTGGTACAGGCGGCGGTTCTGGCTGGCTGCCAGCGCGGACTGCTGCTGGGCCAGCTGCAGCGACTGCAACCGCTGCAGGTCCTGCGCATAGCGGCTCAGCGCGGTCTGGGTTTCGCGCAGCGCCTGCAGCACGGCGTGGTCGAACTCGGCCAGCGCCGCGTCGGCCCCGGCCTCGGTGGCGTGGATGCGCGCATGCGTGCCCGAGGACGGCAGCGTCCAGGAGATCAGCGGGCCGATCGACCACTGCTGGGTCAGGGGCTGGCCGAAATCCTCGAGCAGGCCGGCCGCGCCGACCGAGGCACCCAGGCGGATGTCCGGGTACAGCTCGGCGGTGGCCACGCCGATCCGCGCGGTGGCTGCGGCCAGCCGGCGTTCGGCCTGGCGCACGTCGGGGCGGCGCGCCAGCAGCGCGCGGCCATCGCCCACCGGCAGCGGCTGGGCCAGGGTCGGGGC
>NZ_QAIW01000272.1:1455-9741 GCF_003061285.1 Stenotrophomonas sp. HMWF003
CGCCACCTGGGCGTTGGCGCGGGCCAGCTCCGGCGGGGTGCCACGGCCGGCGTTGATCAGCCGCTGGGTGACTTCGCGGCTGCGCTGCTGCAGCTGCAGCGAGTGCTCGGCCACGTGCAGCTCATGGTTGGCGTGGCAGATCTCCACGTAGCTGCCGGCCACCTGGGCCACCAGCGACACGCGGGCCAGGTCGAGCGCGGCGGCCACGCTCTGTTCGTCGGCATGCGCGGCCTCGGAGGCGCGCTTGAGCTTGCCGAACAGATCGAACTGGTAGGACACCGCGAACTTGCCGTCGGCCAGGTTGATCGGCGGCAGCTCGTGTTCGAGCAGGAAAGACTCGGCCGACAGCTGCGCGCGGCTCACCCCGGCCTCGGCCTCGTACTCGAAGCCACCGGCATCCAGCGCCTGCTCGTACACGGCGGCGGCGCGGCGCAGGTTGGCATCGGCCACCTTCAGTTCCACGTTGTCGCGCAGCGCCTGCTGCACCAGTGCGTTGAGGGTGTCGTCCTGGTACAGCTCCCACCAGCGCGCGGGCAGCTCGGCGCCGGCGGCCACCTGCGGGTTGCCGGTGTCGATGAAGGCGGCATTCGCTTCCGGCCGCTGGAACGCCGCGCCTGCGGGCACGGCGTAGTCCGGGCCCACGGTCGTGCACGCCGCCAGCGTGGTCAGCGCCAGCCCCAGTGCGATGCGGTGCAGGGCAGGGCGGCTCACAACGCCGCCTGTGCCGGTCGTGCCGGCGCCGGCTGGGCCGCATCGGGCTGGATGGTGACGGTGGCGGTGCGCCCGGCAATCAGGGACACGCCGGCCGGGATGTGGTCGATATGGATGCGCACCGGGATGCGCTGGGCCAGCCGCACCCAGTCGAAGGCCGGGGTCACGTTGGGCAGCAGGCTGCTCCCCTCGCTGCGGTAGCGGTCCTCGATACCGGCGGCGATGCTCTGCACGTGGCCCTGCAGCGGCTGCGCCTCGCCCATCAGCCGGATGTCCACCTTCTGCCCGGCATGCACGCCGCGCAGGCGGGTTTCCTCGAAGTAGCCATCGACCCGGAACGAGCCGGTGTCGAGCACCGCGATCACCGGGCGCCCGGCCGTGACGTAGTCGCCGGCGCGTACGGTGCGGTCGTTGACGTGGCCATCGCTGGGGCTGCGCACCTCGGTGCGGGCCAGGTTGAGCCGGGCCAGGTCCACGGCGGCCTGCGCGGTGGCCATCGAAGCCTGCGCGGCCTGCAGCTTGGCCCGGCGCACTTCGGCGTCCTCGGCGGCGACCAGGTCGGACAGGCTGCGGTCGCGGGCGATCTCGCGGCGCAGCTGCTCCAGCGTGGCGCGGCGTTCGCCGAGTGCGGCCTGGGCCTGCTCCAGCGCGATCTGGTAACGGGCCCGGTCCACCACGAACAGCACCTCGCCACGCTTCACCGGCTGGTTGTCGGCCACCTTCACCGCCTCCACCAGCCCGGACACGTCCGGTGCCACCTGCACCACGTCGGCGCTGACGTGCGCATCGCGCGTCCACGGCTCGTCCATGTAGTACGCCCACAGGTGGCGCAGCACCAGCACGGCGACGAGCACCGCCACGACGGTCAACACGACCGGGAATGTCTGCTTGAGGATCTTGTTCACGATTGCATCCAACGCATCAGGGAAAACAACCCGCCGAGCACGATCACGTACACGGCCAGGTTGAACAGGGCGGGGTGCCAGATGTGGCGGTAGGTGCCGGTGCGCTGCAGGACCAGGCGCAACCCGCTCTTGAGCAGGTAGGCCAGCAGCATCAGCCCGAGCAGGGTCGGGACGAACACACCATAGAGACTGAATTCACCGTACATCGAGGCAAAGGGTTCACTGGGGGAGCGGAAAGGGGGACGCCCGGCGTCGCGGCACGACACCGGGCGGTACAACGGGGCAACGCTTACGTCACGCGGTCGGCCGCATCGGCCAGCAGCTGCCAGAGCTTCAGCACGGTGCGCAGTTCGTCCACGGACAGCTCGCCGAACACGTCCTGGCGCAGCCCGATCAGCTGGGTCTCCAGCTGGCTCACCAGGGCCTCGCCCTTGTCGGTGAGCCACAGCAGGTTGGCGCGGCGGTCGCTGGCATCGCACTCGCGGCGAACCAGGTCGCTGGCCGAAAGCTTGTCCAGCAGGCGCACCAGGGACGGACCTTCCATGCCCAGCTGTTGGGCCAGGGTCACCTGGCGGATACCCCCGCCGGCGCGCCCGATCATCAGCAGCGGCATGGTGCACGCCGCGGAAATGCCATAGCTGCCGAGGGCCTGGTCGGCCAGGCGCTGCCATTGCCGCCCTGCGTAAAGCAGGCCGGAGCTGAGCTGCATCTGCAGCTGGGTACGTTCGTCGAGGGTACGTTTCATGGCAGATCGATAGGATACTACTAATTTCCATCCTATCAATACCCCCAGCCCAACCGCGGCCCAACGCCGGGCCCGTCGGGGCACGTCCCGGGCCGGTGGCGTGGGACGCCCGAGGGCTCTGTCGGGTACGATGCTCGCCCCCCTTCGGGTGCTGTATGTAATGAGCAAGAAAGACAACGACGCCACCCCGGTCACCCAGGCCGATGCCGAATCGGCCGTGCGCACCCTGCTGCGCTGGGCCGGTGAAGACCCCACCCGCGAAGGCCTGCTGGATACCCCGCGGCGCGTGGCCGAAGCCTACGGCGACTGGTTCAGCGGCTACCGCGACGACCCGCGCGCCTACATGGAGCGCACCTTCGAGGAAGTGGCCGGCTACGACGAACTGATCGTGCTGCGCGACATCGAGTACGAAAGCCACTGCGAACACCACATGGCCCCGATCATCGGCCGCGTGCACGTGGGCTACCTGCCGGCCGGCAAGGTGGTGGGCATCAGCAAGCTGGCCCGCGTGGTCGAAGCCTATGCACGCCGTTTCCAGGTGCAGGAAAAGATGACCGCCCAGATCGCCCAGTGCATCCAGGACGTGCTGCAGCCGGTGGGCGTTGGCGTGGTGGTGGAAGGTGCGCACGAGTGCATGACCACCCGTGGCATCCACAAGCGCGGCGTCAGCATGGTGACCTCCAAGATGCTGGGCAGCTTCCGCGAGGACGCCCGCACCCGCGCCGAGTTCCTGCGCTTCATCGAAGTGGGCGGCAAGCGCTGAACCTGCCGCGCGCCCGGCACCATCGTGCCGGGCCGGTTCCCTTCCTGCTGCGCGGCGTCCGGCCGCGCGGTGTTCTTCCGGATGTCCTGGCTGCATGAAGCACCGCGAACGCATCACCCGTTACCGCACCCTGCGCGAACAGCCCCAGTGGAAGCTGCTGGCCGCGGCCAACGCCCCGGAAATCATCGGCCTGCTGCAGAGCCTGCTGATGGATGGCGAGCGCACCCTGCCGGCCGCCGCCCTGCATGAACGCCTGCAGCGCGCGCTGGACCAGCTCAACGGCGAGGAACTCTCGCGCGAGCTGCCGCGTACCGCCCAGGCCTATATCGCCCACTGGCTGGCCCAGGGCTGGCTGGAGCGACGCCTGCCCGACGGCGCCGACCAGGAGCAGTACGAGCTGTCCACCCAGGCACTGCAGGCCATCCGGTTCGCCGACAGCCTGGAGCAGAGCCGCGTGGCGGCCACCGAAAGCCGGCTGGCGCTGGTGATCGAGCAGCTCTCGCAGCTGGCGGCGCAGACCGAATCCAACCCGGATGCGCGCCTCTCCGCATTGCGCGACGAACGCGACCGCATCGACGCGGAGATCGCGCGGGTGGGCGAGGGCCGGGTGGTGGCGCTGGACGGCAAGCGCGCGCTGGAACGCGCGCGCCAGATCATCGGCCTGGCCGACGACCTGACCGAAGACTTCCGCCGCGTGCGCGATGACTTCGAACGCCTCAACCGCGAATTCCGCGAACGCATCATCGACGACGAAAGCGAGCGCGGCGACGTGCTGTCCCGGTTGTTCGAGGGCGTGGACGTGATCGGCGACAGCGACGCCGGGCGCAGCTTCCAGGCGTTCTGGCGGTTGCTCAACGATGCCGAACAGAGCGCCCAGCTGGATGCCGCGCTGGAGGCGGTGCTGGCACGGGGCTTCGCGCGCAAGCTGGACCGCAACGAGCGCGCCTTCCTGCGCGGCTTCACCGGCACCATGCTCGACCGCGGCGGCCAGGTCCACGACGTGCTGCAGCACTTCGCGCGCAGCCTGCGCGGGTTCGTGCAGAGCCGCGGTTACCTGGAACAGCGCCGGCTCAACCAGCTGCTCAAGCAGGCCCAGTCCGAAGCGTTGGCATTGCGCGACGAATTCTCCGCCCAGCGCCCGATCGGCCGCGACCTGCAGCTCACCACCAGCCGCCTGCGCTCGTGGTCGCAGTGGAAGCTGCACGACCCGCGCAGCGCGCAGGTGGACGGCAGCGTGCAGCGCAACGACGCGGCCAGCATCAGCCTGGAAAGCGTCGGCGACCTGGTGGCATCGTCGGAAATCGACTTCCGCACCCTGCGCCGCGACCTGCACGAACTGCTGGGCGCGCAACCGAAATTGAGCATCGCCCAGGCCCTGTCGCAGCGCGAAGCGCCGCAGGGGCTGGGCAGCGTGATCGGCTACCTGTCGCTGGGCACCCGCCACGGCACCGTGGTGGACGGCGAACAGGAAACCGCCCATTGGCGTGGCGGCGATGGACAGTGGCGACGCGCCCGCATCCCGCTGGTTTGGTTCACCCAGGAGAAACGCCATGAACTGGCATGAAGATTCCCATGACGTCGCCCCCACCGATGGGGCCGCAGACGATCACGACGCCGAACCGGTGGTGGTGACGCCGCTGCCGCGGCGAAGCAATGACGTGTTCTACATGGGCGACACCGGGCGGCTGCCGTTGGATGGGCGCCGCGCGCTGTGCCAGCTGCTGATCGGCCCCAGTATCGACCAGCTGCGCCACGCCAAGCTGTGGCCGGCCCTGATCCGCAGCGAGGCGGCCATCCGCTCGGCGCTGGCCGACCTGTTCCTGGAACTGGTGCTGGACCGCGACAGCGGCGTGGCGTTCACCCGCCAGGCCGACACCGAAGACATCGACGCGCCGGTGCTGCTGCGCAGCTCGCCGCTGACCTTCATCGACTCGGTGCTGCTGCTGTACCTGCGCCAGCAGCTGGCCGAGGCCGATGCGCGCGGCAATCGCGCGGTGGTGGCCGACACCGAGATGGCCGAGGCACTGGCCATCTACGAAAAGAACCTGTCCACCGACCGCGCCGGCTTCAATCGTCGCGTTGCCGCGGCGGTGCAGAAGATGAAGGAAAACCACATCCTGACCCGCCTTGCCGGCCAGGACGACCGCCACGAAGTGTCGCCGGCCCTGAAGCTGCTGTTCTCCGCCGAAGACGTCTCCGCGCTGTCCAACGTGTACCGCCAGTTGCGCGACACCCCCGCTGCAAAAGCCTGAACGGACCACCGATAACGCATGGCCATTTCCAAGCACACCCCCGCCCTGTTCAATGACGGGCTGCCCGATCCGCGGCTGCAGCAGTTCCGCATGCGCCGCCTGCAGGTGCACAACTGGGGCACCTTCAACGGCCTGACCGAAGTGCCGATCGCCGAGCGCGGCTTCCTGTTCGTGGGCCGGTCGGGCTCGGGCAAGTCGACCCTGCTCGATGCCATGTCGGCCATGCTGGTGCCGCCGTCGATCGTCGACTTCAACGCCGCCGCGCGCGAAGCCGAACGCAGTGGCCGCGACCGCAACCTGGTGTCCTACGTGCGCGGCGCGTGGGCCGACCAGCAGGACCGTGGCACCGGCGAAATCGCCACCCAGTACCTGCGCAAGGGCGCCACCTGGACCGCGCTGGTGCTGGAATACCGCGCCGGCGATGGCCGCGTGGTCAGCCTGGTGCGCCTGTTCTGGATCGCCGGCAACGGCGCGGCCGCCGCCGACGTGCGCAAGCACTACCTGATTGCCGAGCGGCCGTTCGACATCGCCAAGGACCTGGGCGGCTTCGACCTGGACCTGCGCAAGCTCAAGCAGCGCCTGGGCGACGTGCACCACTTCGACAGCTTCGTCGGCTACGCCGAACGCTTCCGGCACCTGCTGGGCATCGACAATGAAATGGCGCTGCGCCTGCTGCACAAGACGCAGTCGGCCAAGAACCTGGGCGACCTCAACGTCTTCCTGCGCGACTTCATGCTGGACACGCCCAAGACGTTCGACGCCTCCGAACGGCTGGTCAGCGACTTCGCCGAACTCGATGGCGCGCACACGTCCGTAGTTACCGCCCGCCGCCAGGTGGAAACGCTGCTGCCCGCGCGTGCGCTGCACGCCGAGCTGAAGGCGATGAACCTGCAGCGTGCCGATGAGGAAACCCTGAAGCTCGGCCTGGACAGCTTCCGCGAATCGCGCCTGCAGCAGCTGCTGGAAAAGCGCCTGCACGACATCGACGTGCGCCACCGCGGGCTGCTCGGCGAAGAAACCCAGCGCCGCCAGACCCTGGCCAACCACGAAGAACACCTGGCCGGGTTGGAGCTGCAGCGGCGGCAACAGGGTGGCGAGCGCATCGAAGAGCTGGAACGCGAGCAAGGCCGCGCCCAGGCCGAACGCGACCGCCGCCAGGCCAAGCATGAGCAGGCCCAGCAGGCCGCCGGCAAGCTGCAGGAGACGGTGCCCGACGATGCGCACGGCTTCGCCCAGCTGATCGCCCGCGCCCAAGGCGAGCTGGACAACCGCCAGCAGGCCGCGGCCGCGCTGGACGATGCCATCACCGAACGCCTGGCCGGCAAGCAGGACGATACCCGCCGGTTCGGCGATGTTCGCGCCGAACTGGAGGCGATGGAGCGCAACCCGTCGAGCATTCCCGCGCCGCTGCAGAAGCTGCGCAGCCGCCTGGCCGAAGAGACCGGCGTTCCCGAAGCGGCGCTGCCGTTCGTGGGCGAACTGATCCAGGTCCGCCAGCAGGACGGCGCGTGGCAGGGCGCGATCGAACGCGTGCTGTTCGGCTTCGCGCAGTCGCTGCTGGTGGAAGACAAGCACTACAACGAGGTCAACGCGTGGGTGAATCGCACCCACCTTGGCATGCGGCTGACCTACTACCGCGTGCGCCGCAACGACGATGCCATCGCCCGCGAACCGTCCGCGCGTTCGTTGCTGCACAAGCTGGAGTTCCGCGACAGCGTGTTTGAACCGTGGCTGCGCCGCGAGCTGGGCAAGCGCTACGACTACGAGTGCGTCGATGCCAAGCAGCTGCGCGATGTCGACCGCGGCATTTCCCGCGAAGGCCAGGTCAAGCATCCGGGCGACCGCTTCGAAAAGGACGACCGCAATTCCATCAGCGACCGTCGCCGTTGGCTGCTGGGCTTCAGCAACACCGAAAAGCTGGCGCTGTTCCGCAAGGAAGCGCAGGAACTGGCGCAACGCATCGCCGCGTGCGACGAAGACGTTGTCCGGCTGCGCAGCCAGCGCGACCGCGACAACGACCGCCGCCTGGCGTGCAACCAGCTGGTCAACTTCGTCTGGGAGGAAGTTGACGTCGTAACGGCGGCCCAGCGCCTGGACGACATTGCCGCCTCGCTGCGCGAACTGAAGGAAGGCAACGCCGACCTGGCCCGCCTGGCCCAGCAGATCGACCAGGCCCGCGCGGACATCGCGCAGGCACGCCGTACCTACGAAGACACCCGCGTCGAGCTCGCCCAGCACGCGCGCGAACGCGACAAGCTCGACGCCCAGCGCCAGCGCAGCCGCGCCCTGGTACTGCCGGCGCTCGGCGCCACCCAGGAAGCCGGGCTGCAGCGCCGCCTCGATGCACTGGGCGGGCTGAGCCTGGAAACGCTGGAAGCGCACATGCGCGAGATCAGCAAGGGCATCAACGAAAGCCTGGCTGCCTCGCAGCACGACGTGCACCGCGTCGAGACGCAGCTGGTGGCCTGCTTCCGGCGCTTCGCCCAGGCATGGCCGGAGGAATCCGGCGATTTCACCGCGTCGGTTGCCTCGGCCGAGGATTTCCTGGCCCGCCTGCAGCGCCTGGAACGCGATGGCCTGCCGCAGCACGAAGAGCGTTTCTTCGACCTGCTGCAGAACCAGAGCAAGAACAACCTGCTGGCCCTCCAGCGGCACAGCGCCGAGGCCCGCAAGTCGATCGGCCAGCGCCTGGACGAGGTCAACGCCTCGCTGGAGCAGGTGCCGTTCAACCGCGGCACCCTGCTCACCATCGAGCTCAGCGACCGGCGCCTGCCGGAGGTGCTGGAGTTCCACCAGCAGCTGCGCGAAGTGCTGTCGCACCACCAGACCGAAGAGCGCGAGCTGGCCGAGGCGCAGTTCGCCGTGTTGCGCGAGCTGGTCAAGCGGCTGGGCTCGCAGGAAGGCGAAGAC
>NZ_QAIW01000272.1:9763-19162 GCF_003061285.1 Stenotrophomonas sp. HMWF003
GGTGGAGATCTACCGCAGTGGCGCCGGCAAGTCCGGTGGCCAGCGGCAGAAGCTGGCCACCACCTGCCTGGCCGCCGCGCTGCGCTACCAGCTGGGCGGTGCCGAAAGCCAGCTGCCCAGCTACGCTGCCGTGGTGCTGGACGAAGCGTTCGACAAGGCCGACAACGAGTTCACCGCGCTGGCGATGAACATCTTCGAGAACTTCGGCTTCCAGATGGTGGTGGCCACGCCGCTGAAGTCGGTGATGACGCTGGAGCCGTTCATCGGCGGCGCCTGCTTCGTCGAAATCAGCGGCCGCCACGACTCCGGCGTCCTGCTGATCGAATACGACGAAGAAGCCAAGCGACTGAAGCTGCCCGAACGCAGCCGCCAGCAGGACGCCGAACCGGTCGCCTGACGCGCCCACCGGGTAGAGCCGACCGTTGGTCGGCTGCCCTCCGCCCCGTTCGCACCGACCGCAGCGGGGCAGAGCCCCGCTCTACGGGTTATCCGCCGAACGTATCCCACCCCATCCGCGCGATCAGCACTACCACCAGCCCCACGAACAGCTTGCGGATGAACGGCGTGCCGCCACGCAGCGCCAGCCGCGTGCCTACCACCGAGCCGATGATGTTGGCCGCGGCCATCGGCAGCGCGAACAGCCACAGAATGTTGCCGGTCGGCACGAAGAACGAGATCGCCGCCACGTTGGTCGCCAGGTTCACCACCTTCGACGCCGCCGACGCGCGCAGGAAGTCCAGCCCGAAGAAACGGACGAACAGGAAGATCAGGAAACTGCCGGTACCCGGGCCGAAGAAGCCGTCGTAGAAGCCGATCACCGCGCCGATCGCCAGCGCCGTGCCCAGCTCCTTGCGACCGATCTCGCGCGGCCGGTGCAGCGCGCCGAAGTCCTTTTTCCACAACGTGTAGCCCAGCATCGCCACCAGCAGCACCAGCACCAGCGGGCGCACCGCGTCCTTGGGCAACAGGCTCACCGCGGTGGCCCCGGCGAAGGAAAACACGAACGCCGTGCCCGCCGCGAACAACACCGGCCGCCACGGGAAGCGCACATTGCGCGCATAGCGCCATGCGGCCGCGCCGGTCCCGAACATCGAACTGAATTTGTTGGTGCCAAACAGCATCGCCGGCGTGTGCTGCGGCAGCACCGTGAACAGACCCGGCAACTGCACCAGCCCACCGCCGCCCACCGCGGCATCGACCAGGCCGGCGATAAAGGCGATCGCCACCAACCACAACAGCTCAGGGGGAACCAGCTCGAGCACGGCAGCAACTTCGCGACACAAGGCGCGCAAGCATACGCCCGGCCCCCCACCCGGGGTAGAGCCGACCGTTGGTCGGCTGCCCTCTGCCAGCGCGGTCATGTACCAACCAACGGTGGGTACCTACGGCGCGCCCACCCAAACGCGCGACAATAGCCCCATGAGCACACCCGCCCCCTGTCCCTGCGGCCGTCCGCTGGCCTACACCGCCTGCTGCGGCCTCTACCATGCAGGCGCCGCCGCACCCGACGCCGAAGCCCTGATGCGTTCGCGCTACAGCGCCTACGTAAAACTGCTGCCGGACTACCTGCTGGCCAGCTGGCATGCGTCCACGCGCCCGGACGCGCTGTCGCTGGACGAAGCGCCCGGCCAGCGCACCCAGTGGCTGGGCCTGACCATCCGCACGCACACCACCACCGACCCGGACCACGCCCAGGTCGCGTTCACCGCCCGCTACAAGGTGGGCGGCGGCAGTGCGGTCAAAATGATGGAACACAGCCGCTTCGTCCGCGAAGACGGCCGCTGGTTCTACCTCGACGCGCTGCCCTGAGCCGCCTCGCGGCTGCGCACCGCCACCGGCCGTTGCTGGCCGTGTGCGCGGACGCAGTTGCGCCCGGCGTCCTTGGCCGCATAAAGCGCCTGGTCGGCGGCCTTCAGCACGGCCTGCGGGCTGTCGCCCACCCGGTTGTCGGCCATGCCGATGCTCACCGTTACCTGCACCACCGTGCCGGCACCGCCGCGGCCCCGCTGCAGCCGGCCCACCGCATCGTCGCGGTCGCGAGCGGCGCGGTCGCGCAGCTGCAGCCGGGTACCTTCCACGGTGGCCCGGACCGCTTCCACCGCGTCCACGCAGGCCGGGGCAGGGCGGTCCAGGAACACCAGCGCGAACTCTTCGCCACCGTAGCGGAACGCACGCCCACCACCGCCCACGCCGGCCAGGCGCGCGGCCACCAGCTTCAGCACGTCATCGCCGTTGTCATGGCCATGGGTATCGTTGAAGCGCTTGAAGTGGTCCACGTCCACCATCGCGATCGTGTAGGTGGCGCCCACCCGCTGCAGGCACTCGTTCAGCGCCCGCCGCCCGGGCAGGCCGGTGAGTTCATCGCGATAGGCCATGTGGAAGGACTCCTGCAACATCGCCGAGACCAGCAACAGCAGGGCCGTGCTGGCCAACGCCGGTAGCAGGGCCGGCGACAGGAACACCCGGGGCAGCATCGCCCAGACCACCAGCAAGGCCACCAGCATCGCCGTATGCAGCGGGCGCGGCTGGCGCAGCGCCTGCACCGCCAGCCCAACCAAGGCCACCACGAAGGCGACCGTCGGCACCTGGGCCAGTCGGCTCCAGCCGGTTGGCAACCAGGGCCAGTGATGGTTCGACAGCAGGTCGTGCATGCCCTGCGGCCCCTGTGCAGCCAGCAGTGCGAACACACCGACCGCCACGCCACTGGCGACGCCGCGCAGCAGCAGGTCCTGGCGCATCCGGCCGCGCTCGGGCCACAGCCCGTGCAACGCAAACAGCAGCGGCAGCCACAGCGACACCGCATGGAACACCAGCGGCGTCAGCGCGCTGACCGCGCCGGTGTTGAGAAAGCTGCCCACCAGCCCGTGCAGCACGGCAAAGGCCAGCGCGATCGCCAGCAGCAGGCACACCGCACGCACGCGGTTGTAGACCAGGCCCAGGCCGGTGCCCAGGCAGGTCAGCACCAGCGGCAGAATGCGGTGCATCGCACTGCCCACCTCGTCGGCCGGCGTGGCCGACCACACCCCCACGCCTACCAGCAGGGCAGGCAGCAGGAACAGGTAATGGCCGGGCTGGCGTAGCGGGTGACTGGGCAAGAACGGTTCCACGAAAGCAGGCCGGCGCGCCAGGGCTGCAGGTGCAAACCGGACCACGCAGGCGTTGGTCTTCCCGATAGCGGCCGCTGCGTATTCAACTTGAGCGTGTCACGCCACGTGTGCCTTGCCATGACGTCCCGCTCACCGGCGCTGGTCGATCCTGACCGCGATGAACACCGCCGTCGCCTCGCCACCGCCCGCCGCCACATCCCCTGCCGCTGCGCTTGCGGCCCGTTACGCCGGCATCCGCGCGCGCAGTGTTGCGCTGGCGGCACCGCTGAGCGCCGAGGATGCGATGGTGCAGAGCATGCCCGACGCCAGCCCCAGCAAATGGCACCTGGCCCATACCACCTGGTTCTTCGAGCGCTTCGTTCTGGCCAGCCAGCCCGGCCACGTGCCGTTCAATGCCGAGTGGCACTACCTGTTCAACAGCTATTACCAGAGCATCGGCCCGGCGCACGCGCGCCCGCAGCGCGGGTTGCTCTCGCGCCCCTCGCTGGAGCAGGTGCTGCACTACCGCGGCGTGGTCGATCAGCAGGTGATCGCGCTGCTGCAGGCCGACGCGCTCGCACCGCAGGCCTGCCACCAGCTGCTGCTGGGCCTGCACCACGAGCAGCAACACCAGGAGCTGCTGCTCACCGACATCAAGCACGCGCTGTGGTGCAACCCGTTGCAACCAGCGTACCGCGACGATCTGGTCTACCCGCAGGCCACCCCCACGCCCCTGCGCTGGCATGACAGCCCCGAGCAGATCGTCGAGATCGGCGCGCCCGCCTGGCCCGCCCATCCCGCGTTCGCCTACGACAACGAATCGCCCGTGCATCGCGTACTGGTGCCGGCCCATGCGCTGGCCAACCGCCCGGTCAGCAATGCCGAGTACCGGCAGTTCATCGCGGCCGGCGGCTATGCCGAGGTGGGCCTGTGGATGAGCGAGGGCTGGGCGCTGTGCCAGGCCGAAGGGTGGCAGCACCCGCTGTACTGGGACGACGCGCTGGAGCGGGAGTTCACCCTGGGCGGCTGGCGCCCGCTGGACCCGCATGCACCGGTCTGCCACCTCAGCTATTTCGAAGCCGACGCCTACGCCCGCTGGCAGGGCGCGCGCCTGCCCACCGAGTTCGAATGGGAAGCAGCGGCCGCCGGCGTCCCGCCACACGGCCACTTTGCCGACGCCGACCACCTCCACCCGCGCGGCGCCCCGGCAGGCGACCACGGCCTCCTGCAGCTGTTCGGCGATGTATGGGAATGGACCAGCAGCGCCTACGGTGCCTATCCGGGCTTTCGCCCCTTCGCCGGCAACCTCGGCGAATACAACGGTAAATTCATGAACGGCCAATGGATCCTGCGCGGCGGCAGCTGCGCCACCCCCGACGCGCACGTGCGCGCCAGCTACCGCAACTTCTTCGCCCCCTCGGCGCGCTGGCAGTTCGCCGGCGTGCGCCTGGCGCGGGACCCGGCATGAGCACCGTCACCGACGCGCTCGAGGCGCTCACCGACCTGCAGCCTGATCGCGCCCGGATCACCGCCGACATCCTGCAGGGCCTGTCCAGCCGACCGCGGCAGCTGCCCTCCAAGTACTTCTACGACGCGCGCGGTTCGGCGCTGTTCGAACAGATCACCCGCCAGCCCGAGTACTACCCCACGCGCACCGAACTGCAGCTGCTGCAGGACTGCGCCGCCGACATCGCCGGCGTGGTCGGTCCGCGCCTGCACGTGGTCGAACTGGGCAGCGGCAGCGGCCGCAAGACCGAGCTGCTGCTGCGCGCGCTTGCCGACCCGGTGGCCTACACCCCCATCGAAATTTCCCGTGCCGCCCTGCTGGCCAGCATCGCGCGGCTGGCCGTGGCCCTGCCGGATATCGAAATGCTGCCGGTCTGCGCCGACTTCACCGGCCCGGTGCAAGTACCCGAACCCCAGCGTGAGCCCGCACGCCGGCTGGTGTTCTTCCCCGGTTCCACCTTGGGCAACTTCGCCGCGCCCGAGGCAGTCAGGCTGCTGCAGGCGATGCGCCACACGATGGGCGCTGATGGCATGGCCCTGGTCGGCATCGACCTGCACAAGGACCCGGCGCTGATCGAAGCGGCATACAACGATGCGGCCGGCGTCACCGCCGCGTTCACCCTCAACCTGTTGGCAAGGCTCAACCGCGAAATTGACAGCGACTTCGACCTGGACGCCTTCCAGCACCGCGCCCGCTACAGCGTGGAGCGGCTGCGGATCGAGACCGAGCTGGTCAGTACCCGCGCGCAGACCGTGCACGTGGCCGGACAGCCGTTCGACTTCGCCGAGGGCGAGGCGATGACCGTGGAATACAGCCACAAGTACACCGAGGCCGCGTTCGCGGCGCTGGTGGCCCAGGCGGGCCTGCAGGTCTGCACGCGCTGGAACACCTGCGATCCTGCCTTCGAGCTCGCGCTGCTGCGCCCGGTCTGACGCACCGCCGCTGCTGGCGCACTGGCTGCTCACCACCGCGCCGGATCCGCAGGCCATCGCCGTGGCGATCAAACTGCACAAACAGACTCCCCAGGTTCCGGGACGACGCCCGATTCGTGGCCACCGTGCTGATCGAACGCGGCGTGGACGCAGTGCCGTGCCCGCGCTCGACGCCATTGCCGTCAGCGAGCTGATCGGCGACCGGGAAGCCCTGCGCGCCTGAGCCGCAGGGTCGGCGCACCCAGCCCTGCCGGCAGTGCGCCGGCGGTCATGCGGGTGTTGCCGTTCGCCGATATGCTATGGGGCTCACGGAAGCGGTTGCGTTGTGGCCACCGCGCAGGCCAGGGAGTAGCACGGACGTGATGCGTCGATTCGAACTCGTGGAAGGAACCGCCAGCAAGTTCTGGGAAGTGGAGCAGGACGGCAGCGACTTGAACGTGCGCTGGGGGCGTATCGGCACCCAGGGGCAAAGCCAGACCAAGTCCTTCGCCGATGCCGCCAAGGCCGCGTCGGCGCTGACCAAGCTGGTCAATGAAAAAACCGGCAAGGGTTACAGTGAAACCGGTGCCGCAGCCACGCCCGCGAGCGCGGCCACCGCCACCGCCACCGCCGCGCCTCGCGCCGCCAAGGCATCCCAGCCTGCTGCACCTGCACCTGCACCTGCACCTGCACCAAGCGTTGCCCCTGCGGCCCCCACACCGGTGGCCAATGCCGACGCAGAGGCGGCCATCGCCTTCGAGCACATCCGCCAGGCGCTGCTGACCGGCGCGCTTGCACCGGGCGAGTCGCTCACCGTCACCGGCCTGCGCCGCCGCGCCGGGGTCAGCGAGGTGGGCGCCCAGCTCGCCTATGCGGCGCTCCGGGACGCGGGGATGGTCAGTCGCTGGAGCTCCCAGATTGCCAAGGATGCGCCGGCCGCCGCGGCCAATCCCGGGGCGGACTGCTTCACCGCCGTTCCGGTGGCCGCAGCGGATCTGCCGCATGACCCCAGCCTGCCGCCGTGGCTCGCCCAGGGCGCGCCGGTGCGCATCACCCCGCAGCACCTGGCGTTGATGTATGCCTCGCGTCGCTTCGCGGCACGGTTGCCCGCGCACGACCCGGCCGCCCTGTGGAAGGCCTTCGCCACCGAGCTCAACGTGGACATCAATGAGCCGGCCAGCGACCCGGGCCTGCTGCCGGCGCTGCGCAGGATGGGCGAACGGCTGCGTGCCCAGGCGCCTGCGCCGGACCGCGATGCCGACCTGATGCTGCTGGTGATCGCGCTCAACAACCACTACGGGCACCAGGCACTGTTCGCCGACACGGTGCACTGGCTGGTGGCCAGCTATGGCCTGGAAGAGGTGGTGGCGATGCTGCTGGATGCGCAGCACATCCAGATCGCCAGCGAGTACGACTATTCCACCCAGCGGCATACCCTGGGCTTCCATCGACAGGTCGACGAACCGTTCGGATCGCGCTGGAGCGCCCCGCTCGGTGCGGCCGAGGATGCGCTGCGCAGCCACCTGTCGGTGGCCGAGGCAACGGTGTGGCAGGCCTGCGTGGAGCGCATCGGTCGTCACCTGCCGCACGTGGTGGCCTGCCGGCAGCCGGCGCTGCTGTTGCTGCTGCCCGACGCCCCCGCGCTGGCCCACGCGCTGTTGTTGGCGCCGGGCGCAGCCGCCGGGCTGCACGAAAGCGCCCACTGGCTGATGACCATCGCCACCGATCCGGCTGCGTGCGCGGTAGCCATGCGCCTGCGGCCCAGTGAAAAATTCTGGAGCCATGCGCGTTTCGTCGCCACGGTACTGGTGGAACGCGGCGTGGAGGCGCTGCCGTTGCTGGCGCCGGGCGCGATCGTCGAAGAAGCCGGCGATGCGCTGGCCCATATCGGTGTTCCCGATGCGGTGGAAGCGTTGGCGCGTGCGGCCAGCAGTTCCAAGCATGCCCTGGCCCGGCTGGGGCTGGCGGTCAATCGCTGGCCAGAGGCCGCGCTGGTGGCGATCTCGCGCGTGGTCGCCGCCGGTGGCAAGGACGCCGGCCTGCTCACCCCCACGCTGGTGCAGCTGCTGCGCGCGATGGGCGAGCGCGCCGTCGCCGTGGAGCCGTGGATCGAACCGGCCGCGCTGGCCGTGATCCAGCGCCAGCGGGCCCTGCTCGGCGGGCCGCAGGAGACGGCAGGGCACGACGAACTGCCGCCCGTGCTCGCCGCCGCGCCCTGGCGGCAGCCGCGGGCGCGCCAGGCGCAGGCCGTGCTCGAACTGCCGATCCTGCCGGTAGCCCCGGTGGAACACTGGGCGCCCGGCACCCGTGAAGCCGCACTGCAGCTGACCCACTGGCAGGCCGTGCGCATGCAGGAGTGCCGCCAGCAGCCGACCCGCGCCGCCGACGAGATCGGCTTCACGTTGCGCGACGAGGAACTCAAGGCGCTGAACGCGCAGGCCGCCGCGGCCATCGTGGCGGGCGACACCGGGCAGCTGGTGAGCCTGTGGCGGGAAATGGTCGCCGTGCGCCGCCGCAGCCAGTACTACTGGTTCTGCCTCTACCCCGAGTACGTCGATGCCCTGCCCGAGGGCATGGCCGCACCGTTCTGGAATGCGATCGCCGGCGAAACCGAAAGTGGCCGCATCTCGCGCATGCTCGCATCGCACGGCTTGGCGGTGCTGCCGGCGCTGATTGCCATGGTGCGCAGCAAGCCCACCGACTGCCTGGCCGATGCGCTGCATTTCGGGGCGGCGGAACTGGCCCTGCCGGCCGCACGCGCGTTCGCCAAGCTCAAGACCGTGCGTGACATCGGCCGCCAGTGGCTGCTGGCCTACCCCGAACATGCCGCTGCCGGCCTGCTCCCGGCCGCCTTCGGCAAGCCCGGCGAGCTGCGTGACAGCGCCGGCGCCGGCGTGCGCCTGCTGGCCGCCCACGGCCATGAAGCGCTGCTGCGCGAGGTGGCCGCACGGCATGGCCGCGACGATGTGATGCAGGCGCTGCAGCAGGTGCTCGACGACGACCCGCTGCAGCGTTATCCCACCCGTCGCAGCAAGCTGCCCGAGTTCTGGGCGCCCAGCGGCTGGCGACGGCCGCTGTTGCACAACGGCAAGGCGCTGGGGCAGGAGGCCATCGACCTGCTCGGCGAGATGCTCACCTTCCCCACCAACGAAGAGGTCTACGCCGGCATCGGCCAGGTAATCGAGGCCTGCCGCCCCGACAGCCTTGCCGACTTCGCCTGGGACCTGTTCGGTGCCTGGCTCAACGCCGGCGGGTCCGGCAAGGAAAACTGGGCGCTGACCGCGCAGGGCCTGCTCGGCAACGACGACACCGCCCGCCGCCTCACCCCCTTCATCCGCACCTGGCCGGGCGAGGCCGCGCATGCCCGCGCGGTGTCGGGCCTGGATGTACTGGCCACCATCGGTACCGACGTGGCGCTGATGCAGATCAACGGCATCGCGCAGAAGATCAAGTTCAAGGGCCTGCAGGACAAGGCCCGCGAGAAGATCGCGGCGATCGCCGAGGCACGCCAGCTCACCACCGAGGAACTGGAAGACCGCCTCGCCCCGGACCTGGATCTGGACGAACACGGCACCCTGCGCCTGGCGTTTGGTCCGCGCGCGTTCAAGGTCGGGTTCGATGAAGCGCTCAAGCCGTACGTGCGCGAGATCCTCGCCAGCGGTGAGGGCCCGCGCCTGGATGACCTGCCCAAACCGAAGAAGAGCGACGACGCCGCGCTGGCCAAGGCCAGTGTCGAGCGTTTCAAGACCTTGAAGAAAGACGTGCGCACCATCGCCAGCCAGCAGGTGCTGCGCCTGGAGCTGGCCATGTGCGCGCGCCGCCGCTGGAGCCCGGCCCTGTTCCGCGCGTTCCTGGTCGAACACCCGCTGCTGCGCCACCTGGTGCAGCGCCTGGT